>CALGGN010000112.1 GCA_937915915.1 uncultured Selenomonas sp.
GCGCAGATGGGGTACTGGTTGTCCTGCCATCGGATACGGCTGACTTCCGCATGCGCATCTTCAATACGGATGGCAGCGAAGCTGAAATGTGCGGAAACGGGATCCGGTGTTTTGCGCGTTACCTGCATGATTACGGACGTACGGAGAAGAAGGAATTCACCGTGGAGACTGGAGCCGGCATCCTGACTCCCTTTTTGACCATCGAGGATGGCCAGGCTCCTTTGGTGACCGTTGACATGGGAGAGCCTGTTCTGGCAGGGGATGATATCCCGGTCAGCGGCTTTGGGAAAGAGCCTGTCATTCATGCGCCGATTTCCGTGGCCGGGCAGGAATTTTCCATGACCTGTGTCTCCATGGGCAATCCGCACTGCGTCATTTTTACGGATCGGATGGAGGGCGTTCCCTTGGAGAAGTGGGGACCGCTGCTGGAAAGCCATCCGATGTTCCCGCATCGGACGAATGTGGAATTCGCGGAGGTGCAGGATTCGCAGAAGATACGTATGCGCGTTTGGGAACGCGGCGCTGCGATTACTTTGGCATGCGGGACGGGGTCCTGCGCCACTCTGGTAGCAGCCGTGCTGAACGAAAAGACGGAGCGCAAGGCTGTCATCGAATTGGACGGCGGAATGCTCATCGTCGAGTGGATGGAAGAGGACAATCACGTTTACATGACAGGACCGGCAGAACTGGTCTTTGAAGGAGAATTGGAATGCTGAAGAGCATGACAGGCTTTGGCGTCGGCGATTTTGAAAATGAGGACTACCAGGTGCATGTGGAGATCCGTGCGGTGAACCAGCGGTTTTTGGAGCTTGCTTTCCACATGCCGCGGACTCTTTTTGCGTGGGAGGATGCGATACGCCAAATCATCAGGAAATATGCCGCAAGGGGAAAACTGGATATCCAGATCTCCTTCCGGGACAAGCGGGAGCGGACCGCCTGCGTGCGGGTCGATCATGGGCTGGCGCTTGCCTACCAAAAGGCGTTGAATGAGCTGGGGGATACGCTTCACTTGGCGCGCCCGGATGATCTGGCCGCGATTGCGGCCTATCCCGATGTGCTGACCGTTGAGGAAGATACGAGCCTTGCAGGCATGGAAGAAGCTCTGGTTCCTGCTGTGGAGCAGGCAGCCGTTCATTTGGACGCGATGCGCCTGCGCGAGGGTGAGAATATCGGCAGGGATTTCACGTACCGCTTGGGGCTTTTGCAGGATATGGTGAACAAAGTGGATGCACTGGCTCCCGTCATTGTCGAAAACTATCGGACGCGTATCCGGGGGACGCTCAAGGAGCTTTTGGCTGAGCAGGAACCGGATGAGACACGGATCGTTCAGGAGGTCGGCATCTACTCGGACCGCGTGAACATTACGGAGGAGATTGTGCGCCTGCGCAGTCATTTCGAGCAGTTCCGCGTAATCCAGCAGGAGTCCGACGAGCCTGTGGGACGGAAGCTGGATTTTCTCATCCAGGAGATGAACCGCGAGACGAATACCATCGGCTCGAAGGCAAATCATGCGGAAGCGGCTCGCATCGTCGTGGATATGAAGAGCGAGATCGAGAAGATCCGCGAGCAGGTGCAGAATATCGAGTGACAGGAACCGGAAGGAAATACATTCAGACAAGCAAGAGGTTAAATTTATTTTTTGACGGTTCCATACGGAAAGAGCTGGAAAAACATGGACATCAAATTGATCAATATCGGTTTTGGGAATATCGTTTCAGCCAATCGCGTCATTGCCATCGTCAGCCCTGAGTCGGCGCCCATCAAGCGCATTATCCAGGAAGCGCGGGATGCGCAGAGGCTCATTGACGCGACCTATGGCAGGCGCACGCGTGCGGTGCTGATCATGGACAGCGAGCATGTGATCCTGTCGGCGGTGCAGCCGGAGACTGTGGCACACCGCGCTGCGGACAGCGATGGAGAAGATTGAGGTGCAGGGATGAAGAAGGGTTTGTTGATTGTGGTGTCGGGGCCATCCGGCACCGGCAAGGGGACGGTATGCAAAGAACTGCTTGCGAAGCTGCCGGAGATGGCGTATTCCATTTCCGCGACGACCAGGCAGCCTCGTGAGGGAGAATTGGATGGCGTGAATTACTATTTCCTGACAAGGGAGAAATTCACGCAGATGATCGAGGAGGGCGGCTTCCTGGAATGGGCGGAGGTCTATGGGAACTATTATGGGACGCCGCTTCCGATGATACGGAAAAAGCTGGATGCAGGACAGGATATTCTGTTGGAAATCGATACACAGGGCGCCTTGCATGTGATGGAGAAATGCCCGGAAGGGATCTTCATTTTTCTGCTGCCTCCTTCCATCAAGGAGCTGGAGCAGCGCATCCGCGGACGCGGGACCGAAACGGAGGAAAGCCTGCAGCGCCGGCTGGGCGCCGCGAAGAAGGAAATCCAGGTGGGCAGGAAGTATCAATATGTGGTTGTCAATGACAGGGTGAATCTGGCGGTGGAGCGTATCGTGGGAATCTTGGAGGCAGAACACCGCCGGGTCGCACAGAATCTGAATCTTTTTGAGGTGTTGGAACATGAAGGCAAATGAAGCAATGAGTATGGTGAATCCGTCCACGGATGCATTGATGACAAAGGTCGAGAGCCGCTATGGGCTGGTGGTTCTGGCAGCGAAGCGCGCACGCCAGCTTCTGGACGGAGAGGAGATCAAATCGAAGCGCCAGTCCACGAAGGATGTGACGAATGCACTGGAAGAAATCGTGGAGGATAAGATTTCCTATCGCATTTCCAAGGAAAGCATGAAATAAGATGGCCGGAATCGCTGGAAAAAACATCGTGCTGGGCGTGACGGGGGGGATTGCCGCCTATAAGGCGGTGGAGCTCACAAGCCGCCTGAAAAAGGCGGGTGCAGAGGTCCATGTCATCATGACGCGCGCAGCGCAGAAATTCGTGACGGAGCTGACCTTTCGGGAAATCAGCGGGCATGCAGTGGCGACCGATATGTGGGGGAAGTTGCAGGAGTTCCACGTGGAGCATATCGCATTGGCGCAGCTCGCGGATCTGGTGGTGATCGCGCCGGCTACCGCGAACTTCATTGCGAAGGCGGCTGCAGGCATTGCGGACGACCTGCTTACGACGACGCTGCTGGCAACTAAAGCACCGATTTTCGTTGCGCCTGCCATGAACACGAATATGTACGAGAATCCTTTGACGCAACGCAATCTTGAGAGCTTGCGCCGATTTGGCGTGCATGTGATGGAACCGGCAGAGGGGCAGCTTGCCTGCGGCGTATCGGGGAAGGGGAGATTGCCGGAGCCTTCGGCGCTTGCGAATGAAATCCTTCATTTCTTTGGCAGGACGCAAAGCCTCAAAGGGCGCAGGATTCTGGTGACGGCGGCAGGCACACGGGAGCCTATCGATCCGGTCCGCTATATCGGCAATCGATCCAGCGGCAAAATGGGCTATGCGATTGCAGCCGAGGCCGCGATGCGCGGCGCGGAGGTGCTTCTGGTGTCGGGACCGTCTGCGCTGCAGGCGCCTGCCGGAGTCAAGCTCCTTCGGGTGGAATCTGCGGCGGAAATGCGGGATGCCGTCTGGAAGGAATATGAGGCGGTGGATGCTGTCATCATGTCGGCGGCAGTGGCGGACTATCGCGTGAAGGCAGCGGCATCGGAGAAAATCAAAAAAACGCAGGATGAGTGGATGCTGCCGTTGGTGAAAAATCCCGATATCCTCTATGAGTTGGGCCAGCATAAAAAGGGGCAGATCCTGATCGGATTTGCGGCAGAGACACAGAATGTGCTGGAATATGCAAGAGGCAAATTGGAAAAGAAGAATCTTGACTATATTGTGGCAAATGATGTGACCGAGGACGGCGCAGGTTTCAATACGGACACGAACCGCATCCTGATGATCTCCCGCACGGGCGAGGTCGAACGGTTCCCGCTCATGCGGAAGACAGAACTGGCCGATATCATTTTGGATCGCTTGGAAGCATTGGATGATGAGACTTCATGCAAAATTTGATTTTGCATGAAGTTTTTGTTTGCATTTGTATAAATTCAATGCTAGAATAAAGGGTAATGGTTTAGGTC
Source organism: uncultured Selenomonas sp. (assembly GCA_937915915.1). Lineage (GTDB taxonomy): Bacteria > Bacillota > Negativicutes > Selenomonadales > Selenomonadaceae > UBA9786. The sequence continues at coordinate 4,053 of CALGGN010000112.1, forward strand.
GGATGGTTTTCTTTCAGGAAACGGTGCTTCCATGTGACGGATTTTTTATGGAACAGTAAGCGCTTCCTCATACAATTTCACATGTGATGCGCATTATCAATAGATAATTCAATCTACGGAGGTGTCTTTTTTTGTCAAAAAACGCGCAAAAATTACAGATTATCCCTCTGGGCGGCTTGGGGGAAATCGGCAAGAACATGACGGTTGTCCGCGTGGACGACGAGATTTTGCTGATTGACTCCGGGCTGATGTTCCCGGAAGAGGATATGCTGGGGATCGATCTGGTGATCCCGGATATTACCTATCTCATGGAAAATCAGGAAAAGATCAGGGCAATCGTGCTGACGCATGGCCACGAGGATCATATCGGAGCGCTGCCCTATGTGCTGCGGCAGTTGAGTGTTCCCGTCTATGGGACGCGCCTGACCCTCGGCATTCTGGAGGGGCGGCTGAAAGAAAACGGCGTGGATTCCAGCAACCTGCATTCGGTGATGCCCGGAGATATCATCAATGCAGGCTGCTTCAGCGTCGGTTTCCTTCGGGTGAATCACAGCATCCCCGATGCGGTGGGGCTTTCCATCAAGACTCCCGTGGGGATGATCGTGCATACGGGGGATTTCAAGTTCGATTATACGCCGATTGATGGCAAGATGACGGATTTCCGTCGTTTTTCGGAACTGGGGAACAAGGGCGTGCTGGTGATGATGGCCGACAGTACGAATTCGGAAAAGGAAGGTCATACACCCAGCGAAAGCACCGTGGGGGTAGCCTTTGACAAGGCGTTCCACAACGCGCGGCAGCGCATTATCGTGGCAACCTTTTCCTCCAATGTGCATCGCATCCAGCAGGTCATCGATACGGCCGTGCGCTATAAGCGCCGTGTCGCAGTCCTGGGGCGCAGTATGGTCAATGTGGTGAATATTTCCTTGGAGCTCGGCTATATCAACGCGCCGGAAGGAACCATCATTGACATCGACGAAATCAACAACTACGCGATGGACCAGATCGTCATCATCACGACGGGCAGCCAGGGCGAGCCCATGTCGGCGCTCACGCGCATGGCGATGTCGGATCACCGCAAGGTAGGTATTGTGCCGGGAGATACGGTCATTATTTCGGCGACGCCGATTCCCGGCAATGAAAAACTCGTGGCAAAGACAGTGGACAACCTGCTGAAATTGGGTGCGAATGTCATCTACGGACGCTCTGAGGGTATCCATGTGTCGGGCCATGCGGCGCGTGAGGAGCTGAAGCTCATGCACAATCTCGTGCGGCCCAAGTTCTTCATTCCCGTGCACGGCGAGCAAAAGCATATGCGCCGCCACGCGGAGCTGGCTTTAAGCGTTGGTATTCCTGAAAAGAATATTCTGGTGCCGGAGCTTGGCGACGTGGTAGCGCTATCCGAAAACGGCATCAAAACCGAGACCCGTGTGGCGGCCGGCAGGATCTTTGTGGACGCTTCCGGCGTGGGGGACGTGGGCAGCACGATATTGCAGGATCGCAAAAAGCTTTCCACGGACGGCGTTGTGCTGGTGACCGCGATCTACGATCTTTATACCGGCGGGCTCATGTCCACGGTGGATATCCAGACCAAGGGCTTCGTTTTCGGGGATAACGCCAACGAGCTGAACGCATATATCAAAAACGCGTGCGAGGACGTGTTCGACCGCTATAAACGTGGGATCAACATGGATATCAACGTGCTGAAGCAGCGCCTGAAGGACGGCGTTGCAAAGGCTGTTTTTGATAAAACGAAACGTTCCCCCGTGATCATCGTCAGCGTGTTCGCTGTATAAATCCTATAAAGGAGGCGGCTGCTTGAAGATCGTAAATATTATAAAAAGCAATCCGTTTACGTTTATCATGGTCACCATCGCGCTGATCGTGAGTCTTGTTACCGTCGGTTATTCCGTGCCCATCGGGCTCATCGAACTCGGGTGCGTGGTTTTTGTTGCAGTTATTTCGCTTAAATGGTATCTCAACAGTCTGAAACGGAAGGTGGAGCAGGTGCACGCGCTCAGTTCCACACTGCGCCTATCGCAGGAGGACGCCGCCGTGATGCATGCCTTCCCGCTGCCTGTAGCGCTGATCCGGCAGGATGGCGAGCTCATATGGTTCAACGCCCTGTTTGAGCGTTTGCTTTCCGATTTCTCAAAGCTGGAAAATAACGATCTCAGTACTGTGATCCCGCTGCATACGCATCTGACCGGGGAAACGCCCTGCGTCAGCTTTGAGGTGAGCGGCGATCAGGGTAGATATACCGTATATCCCGCGTCGCTGGAGGACGGTACTTACGCGCTCTATTTTGTGGATGATACGGCGCTCAAAAACATCCGTACGCAGTATCGCATGTCCCGTCCCGTTGTTTTGCTGATCAACGTGGATTCGCTCGAACAGGCGGAGGATCTGATGCCGCACGAGGATTATTACGCGATGAATTCCGATATCGATCGCATCGTGAGCAAATGGTTCGTGGAGAATAACTGTATTTTCCGTAAATTTACGGACGGCAGATTTTTTGCCATGACGGAATCCAGATATCTGGATGAGATGATCAGTAACCGTTTCGGCGTACTGGAAAAGGTGCGGAACGGTCATTTCGGCCCCTCCGAAACGGAGATCACGCTGAGCATCGGCGTGGGCCATACGGACGACGTGAGCACCAGTGAAGACGACGCCCGCGAAGCGCTGGATATGGCGCGCGGCCGCGGCGGCGATCAGGTCGCTGTAAAAACCGGCGACAATTACGAGTTCTTCGGCGGTATCAGCGGCGGCAAAGAAAAAAGAGGAAAAATCAAATCCCGCGTGTTCGCCGCGGCGCTGGATGAATACATCCAGAACAGCGCGAACGTGCTCGTTATGGGGCACAGCTTCAGCGATTACGATTGTATCGGCGCGGCAGGCGGCGGGGGGTCCATCGCCCGCGCAAAGGGCAAGCACGCGCACGTGATCGTGCGGAAGGATAAAACCATGGCGCTGCCGCTGATCCGGATGCTGGAGAGCGGCACGGGGGCGATCAGCTTTATTTCGCCCGAAAAAGCGCTGGACGAGATCCGCGATAATACGCTGCTCATCATTGTGGATACCATGCGCGTGAAGATCGTGGAGGAGCCGCGGCTGCTCGATCTGGGCTTGAAAACGGTCGTTATCGATCACCACCGTATGGCTGTGGATCATATCGAGGGCAATACATACGAGCTTTTGGAGCCGCATGCGTCTTCCGCGTGCGAAATGGTTACGGAGCTGGTGCAGTATTCCCCCGCAAAGCCGAAGCTCACCGCAAATCAGGCGCAGGGGCTGCTTGCCGGCATCATGCTGGATACCAAGGATTTCACGCTCCGCGTAGGCAGCCGCACCTTTGACGCCGCTTCGTATCTGCGCTCCTGTAAGGCGGATACCGTCGCCGTAAGGCAGTTGTTCGCAGGCAGCGTGGAGGATAATACGCGTATCAGCGAGATCGTGAACGGCGCGCGGTTTTTTGACCGTTATGCCATCGCCGTGTCTGACGTGACCGGCGGTTCCGCGCGATTGATCTGCTCGAAGGCCGCCGATGAGCTTCTTACCATCAAAAACGTTGACGCCTCTTTTGTGATTTCGCCTATGGGGGAGGATACGCTGAATATTTCCGCCCGCAGCCTTGAGCGGATCAACGTGCAGCTCATCATGGAGCAGCTTGGCGGCGGCGGACACCACAGCATGGCCGCGGCACAGCTGAAGGGCGTAACGCCCGAGGAGGCGTTCCGGCAGCTGAAAGAAAAAATAGATGAATATCTGATAACCGTGAATGAAAAAGGAGGAACGTTATCATGAAAGTTATTTTAAACACGGACGTTAAGGATCTCGGTAAAAAAGGGGAGCTTGTGAACGTATCGGACGGATACGCCAAGAACTATCTGATCCCGAGAAAGCTCGCCAAGGTGGCGGACGCCGGCGCGCTTAACGAGCTGAAAAACCGTGAGACCGCCACGGCCTACCGCATTGCGCAGGAGAAGGCCGCCGCCGAAAAAAACGCCGCTTTGCTGGAGGGCAAAACCGTTACCGTAAAAGCCAACGCCGGCGCCAAGATCGGAAGAGCGTCGTGTAG
>CALGGN010000113.1 GCA_937915915.1 uncultured Selenomonas sp.
GTCGACAAATCCTCGACATAGCACCACTATGACTGCGGTTTGTCTCCTTGGGAAGAACACGCAATCTGCGCCAATCTGGACGACTTCATTTAATCAGTGTTTCCTTAAGTTAATGACATTGCCTGCAGGACAGCTTTTCCTTTCCCATTCACAAACGCTCCAGCGCACGATGGGCGATATCCTTCCGATAGTGCATATCCTGAAAGCGCACCTCGCCCGCTCCCTTATATGCCTTGTCCACGGCCTCGCGCACATTCCCGCCTGTCGCAACGATCCCAAGCACCCGTCCGCCTGCCGTCAGGATTTTCCCGTCCTTCTCGCCGGTGCCTGCATGGAATACCAGCGTGTGCAAGGATTTTGCCTTGCCAAGCCCCGTGATCTCATAGCCCTTCCGATAGCTGCCCGGATAGCCGCCGGAAGCCAGCACCACACAGACCGCGCTTTCCTTGCTCCATTCTATTTCCTGCTCCGCGAGCGTTCCATCCGCGCATGCGCACATGATGCTTACCAGATCGCTTTCCAGCAGCGGCAGAACCACCTGCGTCTCGGGATCCCCGAAACGCGCATTGAACTCCACCACCTTCGGGCCTTCCGAGGTGATCATCAGGCCCGCGTAAAGACAGCCCTGGTAGGGATGCCCCTCCTGCTGCATGGCCGCAATGACGGGCTTCAAAATGTTTTCCGTCGCCAGACGTATATTCTCCTCCGTCATCACGGGCGCAGGAGCGTACGTCCCCATACCGCCCGTATTCGGACCCTCATCTCCGTCATAGGCACGCTTGTGATCCTGGGACGAAATCATGGGGCAGATGGTCTTACCGTCCGTAAAGGCCAAAAGGGACGCCTCTTCCCCCTCCATGAACTCCTCGATGACCACGCGGCTGCCGGCACTGCCAAAGGCCTGATCCTCCATGATATCGTCAATGGCATGAAGCGCCTGTTCTTTTGTCATCGCAACAATAACACCCTTGCCTGCTGCAAGCCCATCCGCCTTGATGACAATGGGCGCCCCCTCCTGCTCCACATAGGCGCGCGCGGCGGCAACATCCGTGAAGACCTCATATTTCGCCGTAGGGATGCCGTATTTCTTCATAAGCTCCTTGGAGAAGGACTTCGACCCTTCCAGCTTCGCGGCAGCCCGCTTCGGGCCAAAAGCGCGAATGCCTGCTTCGTTCAGCGCATCCACGATGCCATTCATCAATGGGATCTCCGGACCTACCACGACGAGATCGATGCCGTGCTCCTTCGCAAAGGAAACGACTGCGCCGTTATCCTCGATGGAAATGCCCGCGACACATTCGGCCAGCTCCGCAATACCCGGATTCCCCGGGATCGCAAAGATCTTCTCCGCCTTCGGGCTCTGCGCGAGTTTCCAGACCAACGCATGCTCCCGTCCGCCGCTGCCGATGACCAGTACTTTCATTCCTGCTCTCCTTTCGGAACCGTTACTTTGCCGCCTGCTCCGCCAGATAGTTCTGGATTGCGTTGTCATAATCCGCCGTATGCGCAAATGCCTCCTGGGCAAGCTGCATGCGCAGCATGCCGTTGACGCAGCCGTCCTTCGCCACCATCTCGGCCACTTCATCGTAACGGGAAGGATTCGTCACCACCGTGACGAACTTGAAATTCTTGGCCGCCGCCCGAATCATGGCAGGCCCGCCGATATCAATGTTTTCAATGGCTTCCGCCAAAGTCACCTTCGGTTTCGCAATGGTCTCCTTGAAAGGATAGAGATTCACCACCACCATGTCAATCGGCGTGATCTTATGCTCCTGCATCTCCCGTACATGCTTCTGGTTATCGCGCACCGCCAAAATCCCGCCGTGGATATAGGGATTCAGCGTCTTCACGCGCCCATCCATGATCTCGGGGAAGCCTGTCACATCGCTCACATAGGTCACAGGCACGCCCGCATCCTTGAGTGTCTTCATCGTACCGCCCGTCGATACGATCTCCACCCCCGCATCCTTGAGTTTCCTCGCAAACTCCACAATGCCCGTCTTGTCCGAAACACTGATCAATGCACGTTTGATTGCCATTTCACATACGCTCCTCATTCAAAATTATGACCTTTCGGCCCTCTACCTTCAGCCTTCCTTCCACATAAAGCTGGATGGCCTTGGGATAAATCACATGCTCCTGCTCCAATACGCGAGCGCCCAGGCTTTCCTCCGTGTCATCATCATAGACAGGCACGGCGGCCTGCAAAATGATGGGACCCGAATCCATGCCCTCGTCCACGAAGTGTACCGTGCAGCCCGATACTTTCACCCCGTAGGCCAGTGCATCCCGATGGGCATGGGCCCCGCCAAAGGACGGCAGCAGCGCCGGATGGATATTCATGATCCGGCCGCTGTACAGATGGACGAAATAAGGGCTCAGAATCCGCATGAAGCCCGCCAGAATCACCAGTGTGACCCCTGCCGCCTGAAGTTCCTTCACAAGCGCCTCTTCAAAGGACTGACGGTCGCCGTATTCTTTCCGGTTCACGCAGACATTTCGGATGCCTGCCTTTGCCGCACGCTCCAATGCCATCACATCCGGCTTGTCCGTCAGCACCACAGCGATCTCCGCATCCAGCTTCCCCTCCGCAATGGCATCGATGATGGATTGCAGATCCGTCCCTCTCCCCGAGCAGAGGACTCCCAACTTTTCCTTAGCCATGGAACACGCCGCCTTTGATGGTCACATCATGACTGCCCTTCGTGACCTTTCCGATTTCATAGCAGACCTCACCCGCATCTTCCAGGAACTTTCGGATGGCTCCTGCCTGTTCCTTCGCTGCGATCAGCACCATGCCGATGCCCATATTGAAGGTCCGGTACATCTCATGCCAGTCCACATTTCCCCATTCCTGCAGCAAACGGAAAATCTCCGGCATCTCCCACGCTCCGCCGTCAATCTCCGCCGCCAGCCCATCCGGGAGTGCACGCGGAATATTCTCGTAGAAGCCGCCGCCCGTGATATGCACCATGCCATGCAGCGCCTCATCAAATCTTTGGATGATCGGCAGGCACACCTTCGGGTACAGCCGTGTCGGCGTCAGCAATTCCTCGCCGATGGTCTTTCCCAGGGATTCGATATACGCATCGCCCTTCATGCCCTGCTTCTCGAACACGATCTTTCGCACCAGAGAATAGCCATTGGAATGCACACCGCTGGAGGGAAGCGCCAGAAGCACATCCCCCTCCTTCACCCGCGCACTCGTGATGACCTTGGATTTCTCCACCACACCCACCGCAAAGCCCGCGATATCATACTCTCCGACAGGATAAAAGCCTGCCATTTCAGCCGTCTCGCCGCCGATCAGCGCGCAGCCCGATTCCTTGCAGGCCTGTGCGACCCCCTTGACCACATCCGCCACCTGCTTCGGATCCAACTTGCCCACCGCAAGGTAATCCAGAAAGAACAGAGGCTCCGCGCCCTGCACCAGAATATCGTTCACGCACATCGCCACAGCATCCTGCCCAATGGTATCGTGCCGATCCAGAAGGAAAGCCAGCCGAAGCTTTGTGCCCACGCCATCCGTCCCGGACACCAACACGGGCTCCTGATACTTCGCAGAAAGCGCAAAAAGCCCTCCAAAGCCGCCCAGATCCCCGAGTACCTCCGGCCGATAGGTAGCCTTCACACAGTCCTTGATGAGCCGCACCGACTCATTCCCCGCATCGATATCCACCCCGGCATCCCGGTATGTCAGTTTCTCTTCCATTCCATGCCCTTTCTATCACAACTGCGCAGCTACGCGGGCGGCTTTCTTCTCCACATCCTGCACCATCTTCTCGCGGTAGGCCGCCAATTTTTCCCGAAGCCCCTCATCCGAGACCGCGAAGATCTCGGCCGCGAACACCGCAGCATTCTTCGCGCCGTTCACCGCCATCGTAGCCACGGGAATCCCGGATGGCATCTGCACCGTGCTCAAAAGCGCATCCATCCCATTCAAGGGTGTCGCATTGATGGGCACCCCGATCACCGGCAAGGTCGTGTAGCTCGCCACGACTCCCGCCAAATGCGCCGCTGCGCCCGCTGCCACAATGAACGCGCCAATGCCCTTCTCACCGGCGGACTCCACGAATTCCCGCACCTTCGCCGGCGTACGATGCGCCGAAGCCACCGTCACCTCCGCCTCGATCCCGAATTGTTTCAAAAGCTCCGCCGCCGGTTTCAAAATCGGCCAATCCGAATCGCTTCCCATCAGAACTGCAACCTTCATCGCCAACCTCTCCTCTCACTCAATGGAAATCCTTCCCCGTCAACAGCAAAAAAGCCTCTCGGTACTTTTCGATGGTCTTGTCAATCACATCCTGCGGCAGCATGTAATCACTGTCCGGATGCGCCTTCAGCCAATCCCGCACAAACTGCTTGTCATAAGATGGCTGCGGCTTTCCCGCCGCATAACCCTCCAATGGCCAGAACCTGGAACTGTCCGGCGTCAGTACCTCGTCCCCCAAAACGATGTTCCCATCTTCGTCCAAACCGAACTCGAACTTCGTGTCTGCAATGATGATGCCGCGCTTCAGCGCGTAATCCGCGCATTTCTTATAAATCGCAAGCGTATAATCCCGCACCTTCTCCGCGTACTCGCGCCCATGTCCCGGAAACTCTTTCTCCAGGACCTCCGCGCCCTGTTCCAGAGAGACATTTTCATCGTGATCTCCAAGCTCCGCCTTCGTGCTCGGCGTAAAGATCGGCTCCGGCAGTTTCTCGGACTCCTTGAGGCCCGCGGGCAGGTTAATACCGCAGATCGTACCATCCTTTTGATAACTCTCCCAACCGCTGCCCGTGATGTAGCCTCGTACGATGCACTCCATGGGAATCATCCTGAGTTTCCTGCACTTCATGCTGTTCCCGACAAACTGTTCCTGCCGGAAGTATTCGGGCATATCCGCATTGTCCACAGAAATCAGATGATTCGGCAGGATATCCTGCGTGAAATCAAACCAAAACTTCGACATCTGCGTCAGAATCGCGCCTTTTTTCGTGATCCTGTTCTTCAGAATATGATCAAAAGCGGAAATGCGATCCGTTGCCACCATGATGATGCTGTCCTCGACCTCATACACTTCGCGGACCTTCCCGGACTTGAACGGCTTGTATTCTTTCATGAAATCATCGTCCTCCTGTTCTACGGAACTACCGCATAAAATCAGCGGTTCCTAACAAAATACAGGTCTTACCCTTCCATGATAATTGGAAAAGCAAGACCTGTCAACCCAGGGAAGCACGGATTAATTCAGCGCTTCCCTAAAACTCTTATACCAAACCCTGCGCAAGCATGGTGTCAGCCACCTTAACGAAGGCTGCAATGTTCGCGCCCATCACGAGGTTGTCCGGATCGCCGTACTCCTCTGCATTCTTCTTCGCATTCTGATAAATGTTCGCCATGATATCCTTCAGGCGCCCATCCACTTCCTCGAAGGTCCAGGAAAGGCGCTCCGAGTTCTGGCTCATTTCCAGCGCGGATACCGCAACGCCGCCCGCGTTTGCCGCCTTTGCCGGGGCAAAGAGCACATGCTTCTCCTGGAAGTATGCGATAGCATCCAGCGTGGAGGGCATATTCGCGCCCTCGCCCACCACCTGGCAGCCGTTGGCAACCAGCGCCTTTGCGGACTCCAAATCGATCTCGCTCTGGGTCGCGCAGGGGAGCGCCACATCGCACTTCACCGTCCATACGCCCTTGCAGCCCTCATGATACTCGGCCTGCGGATGCGATGCCGCATACTCCTTGATGCGTCCGCGGCGTACTTCCTTGATCTCCTTCACTGCGGCCAGATCAATGCCGTTCGGATCATAGACATAGCCGTTGGAATCCGAGCAGGTCACGACCTTCGCGCCGAATTCCTGCGCCTTTTCGATGGCATAGGTTGCAACATTGCCGGAGCCGGACACCACTACCGTCTTTCCCTTCAAGCTAATGTTCTTTGCATCCAGCATATTCTTCACAAAGTACAGCAAGCCATAGCCCGTCGCCTCGGTACGAGCAAGGCTCCCGCCATAGGTCAGGCCCTTGCCTGTCAGCACCGCAGAGTCGTAGGCATCGCGGATGCGCTTGTACTGGCCGAACAGATAGCCGATCTCACGCCCGCCGACACCGATATCGCCCGCAGGAACATCCACATGGGGCCCGATATGGCGATAGAGCTCCGTCATGAAGCTCTGGCAGAACTTCATCACTTCATTGTCGGATTTGCCCTTCGGGTCGAAATCGGCGCCGCCCTTGCCGCCGCCGATGGGAAGACCGGTCAGCGAGTTCTTGAATACCTGCTCGAAAGCAAGGAACTTCAAGATGCTCAGGTTCACGCTCGGATGGAAGCGCAGACCGCCCTTGTACGGCCCGATGGCGCTGTTCATCTGCACACGGTAGCCGCGGTTGATGTGGGTCTCACCCTTGTCATCCTGCCACGGGACACGGAAGATGACAATGCGTTCCGCCTCCACCATGCGCTCCAATATCTTTGCCTCTTTATATTTCGGATTCTTCTCCAGTGCCGGTACAATCGTCGAAAGCACTTCGTACACGGTGTTCTGGAACTCCACCTGCTCCGGATTGCGCTTCTTCACGATATCCAGGACATCCTGGACATACTGCTTCATATCTGCCATACGAATCGCTCCTTACCCATACATGTACTCTTTTCGAAAATGATCTGTCGCATCGATTCCTGCAACGGCTATCATTATACTACAGCATGGTTCGTCTGTCCATTCCCATCGTACAGAAATACTGTATACATAACAACAGCCGCATCATTTCTCATCCAAAAGCTCCAACAGCTCATCGTAGTCCTTTTTCAGCTGGCAGTATTCATCCGCAAGCTCCAAAGCTGCGAGCACGCCGATACGGCTTCCCGTAAAGGTGCGCGTCTTCCGCGCAATGCCCTGCATATGGTCATCTACCATCTTCGCAAGCTTCTTGATGTACTCCGGATCGCTGTCCGTACGGAGTTTATAAGTATCGCCAAAAATATCTATTTCCATGCGCCTGGACTTGTCCTTTGGCGCAATCGATCCCAACTGTGCCATGTCATCACCGCCTTATGCGCGAAGCTCGGCATGGAACTTCGACTCAACTGCCGAAAGAATATTCCGGAACGACGCGTCCGCTTCCTCATCGGTCAAGGTACGATCTCCCGACTGGAACTTGATGGCAAAGGCAAGGCTCTTCTTCCCCTCCGCGATCTGCTTGCCCGTGTAGACATCGAAGAGCGTCACCTCACGCAGGAACTTGCCGCCATGCTTCACGATGGCCTGCTCGATCTCCCCCGCCGCGATATCCGTATCCACGAGCATGGCAAGGTCGCGGGAAATCGCGGGATACTTCGGCAGCAGCTCGCAGTGGAAACCCTTTGCCGTATACTTCATCAGCGTCTTGATATCCATCTCAAAGGTGAACATCTTCTTCGGTATCCCGAAAGCCGCCGCAACAGCGGGATGCACCTCGCCCACAGCCGCAATGACTTCGCGCCCCTTCTTAAAGAGCGCGGTCTTGCCCGGATGCATCGCATGATGCTCTCCCGCCTCCACCGTATAGTTTGCGATCGAAAGCTGCGCCAGAAGCTCCTCCACGATGCCCTTCATATCGTAGAAATCCACTTCTTCCTTTCCCTGATTCCAGCCAAGCGTATTGCGGCGGCCCATGATGAGCCCCGCAAGCTTCAGCACTTCCCTTGGCTGCTCCGCAATGGGCAGGGCTTTCGGATAGAACACAGGCGCCACCTCGAAGAGGCGGATATCCTCATTTTTTCGGCTGAAATTGCGGACCGTATTCTCGAAGATACTGGAAAGCAGCGTCGTGCGCACCAAAGGATACTCATCCGTCAGCGGATTCATAATGGGAACAGCCTGCCGGAGCGGGCTGTCCGCAGGAATCTGCAATTTGTCGAACATGGAGGGATGGGTGAAGCTGAAGGACAGTTCCTCGTTCATGCCCAGTCCCGTAAGCACCGATTTGATCTTGTCCGTAAAGTTCTGCACTTCGCTCTGGTGTCCCTGCATCACGCGCCCATAGGGAAGCGAGGACGGGATATTTTCAAAGCCGTAGATGCGCGCGACTTCCTCGGAAAGATCCTCCATGCAGCTCACATCGTTGCGCCAGGACGGAACGGCTACACGATAGCCCTCTCCCTTGGGCTGCACCTCAAAGCCAAGGCTGGCAAGGATCTCCACCATCCTGTCCGCAGGGATCTCCGTGCCCAGACGCTGATTGATCTGCTCTGCCGTGAAAGCGACGGAAGCCTCTTCCTTCTTCACGGGGTACACATCCACAACGCCCTGCGTGACCGTGCATGCACCCATATCCTGCAGCAGCTGCGCTGCACGATCCAGCGCGCGCACCGTCTTCGTCACATCCACGCCGCGCTCAAAGCGTCCCGATGCCTCCGAATGGAGTCCGCAGGCGCGTGCGGTGCGGCGGATGCTTGCCCCGTTGAAGGAAGCCGCCTCCAGCACGACCGTCGTGGTCTTCTCCGTGATTTCCGTTTCCAGTCCACCCATGATGCCCGCCAGTCCGGCCGCCTTCTCCGCATCGGCGATCACCAGCTCGTCCCCTTTCGCCAGCCGCGAGGAATCATCCAGGGTGTGCAGATTCTCGCCTGCAACGGCACGGCGGGCGGTCAGGCTATGCCCTGCCACCTGATCGTAGTCATAGGCATGCATGGGCTGCCCCAGCTCCACCATGACAAAGTTCGTCACGTCCACCACATTGTTGATGGCGCGGATGCCCGCGCCTGCCAGACGCTGCTGCATCCATGCGGGAGACGGGCCGAGCTTCACGTTTTTGAGCACGCGCGCGGAAAAACGGCTGCAAAGCTCCGGCGCATCGATGCCGATCTTCACCATATCCGCCGCCTTTGCTGCATCGTCCTCGCGCACCTTAATCTCCGGCCACTTCGGCGCATTGCCGGTCAGCACGGCAGCCTCCCGCACCAGTCCGAACACGCTGAAGCAGTCTCCCCGGTTCGCCGTCAGCTCAAACTCCAGCACCACATCATCCAAGCCCAGCACATCCTTGGCAGGAACACCCACCGCCGTATCCTCCGGCAGGATATAGATGCCCGTCTTCTGCTCCTCCGGCAGATTCTCCAGATCCAAACGCAATTCATCCGCAGAGCAGAGCATGCCGTTGGAAGCCACCCCCCGCAGCTTGCCCTTGGAGATTTTCTGCCCGTTCGGGAGATGCGCCCCCACCAGTGCGACCGGCACGATCTGCCCCTCTTTCACATTGGGGGCGCCTGTCACGATCTGGAGCAGCTCGCCCGTTCCCACATCCATCTGACAAACCTGCAGATGATCCGAATCCGGATGTGCCGTGAGCTGCGCGATTTTTCCCGTGACTACCTTCTCCATGCCTTCATCGGCACGGATGACATTCTCTACGGGGATGCCTGCCATGGTATATTTCTCGGCAAGCATTTCCGCCGATTCCTCAAAGTCTATATAATCCTTCAGCCAACTGA
>CALGGN010000114.1 GCA_937915915.1 uncultured Selenomonas sp.
TCAAAATCTGCCGTTGGCAACAACGTGCCGGTTCAAGTCCGGCCTTCGGCACCACTTGAAAACACTGGCCTCCGAGAAATCGGGGGCCGTTCTTTTTTGTTCGATTTTTTTCCAAAAGACTGCAACAGGACTGCAACGGGGACAAAACGACACACCACGAAACTTTTTGCATTTAATCATCGTTTCCTTAAATCCCTGCTGTATTCACGCAGCCTGGTGATGGCTTCTGACCTGTTCTCCTGCAAGGTGATGCGGCTGAGGTAGTCCCAGAAGGCGGTGGTGATGTCTGATTCGCTGGAGAAAAATGCTATGGTGTCCTTGCCTGCATTGTGCATGAGGACGCCGGTATTTTCCTTTACCATGAGCATGATGATATCCTGGATGCCGGTGAAGAGGTCAATGCCTGCGTAATAGCGGCGTGAGGAAAAGGGATTGATTTCCGGCCTTGGGGGCAGGATGACATGATAGTTGGGCTGGGTTTCCAGAAGTTCGATGATGGCCTCGATGTGCTGACGGAATTCTTCCACGGTATAGGAAAGCTCCGGCTGTCCCAAAAGATCCCGGAAGGGAATGGGCAGGGAGCCGTCAGTCACCAGCTCGGCATCGGGCAGACAGAGGATTTCTGTTATGTGGCAGCCATGGGCATGCTGGGAGGAAAAATGAGCTTGGAGCTTCGCTGTTTCCTGCCGAAAGATAGGATGCCTGACGCGTTCGGCGATGTTCTTGTTCACACGCTCCGGCATGGTATAGCGGGAGGGGATGGAACGCAGCATGATGAGGCTGTCCTCTGCCTTGGCGAAGGCGAAGTAGGTGTGCAGGAAATCCTCCACATTGTGGATGCCGAAAATCTTTACCAGCGGGCGGCAGAGGGCAAGATAGTCGAAGTATTCATCCTCCAGTGCATTGACCGCCGCCTTATCCCGGATGAGGATGTTTACCATGGCCTTTTTCGTGTCCATGATGGACTGAGACATGAGGGCGGACTGCTTCTGCGCGATGAAGAGGGTGCGGTGAAAGATATTGTCGCGGATGCGCGGGCAGTAGTAGGTCTTGATTTTTCCCGTCACATAGATGGGCACCCAATTTTTGATGGCTTCCACCAGCTCCTCGATATTGCGGCGGACGGTGTGGACAATCTTGATTTTCCCTCCCTGGGCGATGATGGTGGTGAGCAGCTGTGACCAGCGCTTCGTGAAACTGGCATCTTCGTACAGCCATTGCATATTTTCATCGGAGTGGAGCAGGAGGGAGACAGGCGCATGGGATTCGCAAAGCTCCGAGAGGAATTTCTCTACGCCCTGGCGCTTTCCGGCATTGCCGTAAAAGAACTCTGTGGCGTCTTCTGCTCCCTCTGCAGCATTTTTTTGTTTTTTCAAGTCGAGGTCAATATCCAGCATCTGCAGGTCGTATTCGTCCGCAGGGGACACAGGCTCGGACAGCCATTTGGCCAGGAGCTTGATTTGCTCCCCAGCCACCTGGGGCCAGGGGGATTCTGGGCAGATCCTCTGTGCCAGGGCGGCCTTTTGGCCGGGCAGTTTGATGTTTTTGGCAAAGAAGGAAGCAAGGGGCTGGATGAGGTCGCGGTTCTGGGGCAGGTTGCGCTTCCCCAGACGCAGGCGGCTGATATAGGATGCGTCAAAGGACAGGGCCTTTCCCAGGGTGTTGTTTTTCGTGCCTGTCAGGCGCATCAGGAAATCCAATTTTTTGGCGATGTTCAAGCTCATGTGGCAACCTCCTTGCTAAATGGTCTTTTTGTTTTATTATACCCTGTTTTTAGCATGAATCAACTGAATTGTCACAATATTGACAAATTTGTCATTGACAAATCTGTCAAACAACTATACATTTTTAAAACTTTCATGTATGATAAAATTGCCATTGAAGTATATCATTTCATAGCGTTTTATATGGTTTCCCTGCTGTGCGAGCCTGGGAAGGTCAGCTCGGCTTGTGCAAGAGTGGTCAAGTTCCAAGAAAGGATGTGGAGGTAATGAAGAGATTTTCGAGACTTGTTTCCCTGTTGGCAGTCATGGCGGCGATGCTGGTCTTTTCCGTGGCCAGCGTGCTGGCATCTCCGGCTGACAGCTTGAACTGGCAGGATTCCACCATCACTGTGACAGGCATGGGGGCACCCCCGGCCAATGCCAGGAACAGTGCCCAGGCCCGCATGATGGCCCGCCGGGCAGCTGTGGTGGACGGCTACCGCCAGCTGGCAGAAATCGTGAAGGGCGTCAATGTGGATGCTGAGAGCACCGTGGAAAACTTCATGGTTACCAGCGATGTAGTCCGCACCAAGGTCAGCGCCCTGGTGCAGGGCGCCCAGGTAGTGAGTGAGCGCGCCACCTCCGATGGGGGCTATGAAGTCACCATGAAGATTGCCATGTTCGGCGTGAGCAATTCTCTGGCCGAAGCCGTCATGCCCAAACCTCCTGTGCAGGAAGTTTTCCCGGAGCCGGTGCAATCCGTAGCTCCTTCCCAGCCTGCTTATGATGCCGGGGCTTCCGTCAGCGTGCGCATTGATGTGACTGCCAAGGCGCCTGCTCCCCCCGCTGCCAATTCCAATGCCATCGGCGGCTACACGGGCCTGATCGTTGACTGCCGCGGCTTGGGCCTCCGGCCTGTCATGAGCCCGGTCATTAAGAATGCCAGCGGCGAAAACATCTATGGGCATAAGAATCTGAATCCTGATTTCGTCATTGCCAACGGCATGGCCAGCTACACCACGGATATTGCTAATGGCACCAGGCGCGCAGGCAGCAATCCCCTGGTGGTGAAGGCTGTTTCTCTGGACAGCCACAACAGCTATCCTGTGCTTTCCGTGGCAGATGCCAACCGTGTCCTCATTGAAAACAGGAGCGCAGGCTTCCTTGAGAAGACCAACGTGGTGTTCATCCGCTGAGTTATGCTTCCCGCCTCCCCCTTTTTTAGGGGGAGACGGGATTCTTCCAAAAACGGGGCTGACCTTCCCAAGCTCGCATGATCATCACAAGAACGTATATATGCATTCCGAAAGGGGGATAGAGATGTACGCGGAAAGTATTGGCAAAAAAATTGCTTCGCTGACACTTGCTGCAGTTCTTTTGCTGACGGCTCAGACCACCCTGGCTCAGAGCCGGGTGGTCTGGGAGCGGCAGGTGGTGGCTGCTACGGGCACAGGCATAGCGCCTCCTACGGCTATAAGTGCCGCCCAGGCTGAGATGCTGGCCCGCCGGGCAGCGGTGGCAGATGCCTACCGCCAGCTGGCCGAGGAAGTGGCCGGAGTGCAGGTGGATGCGGAGAGCACCGTGCAAAATTACATGGTGATGTCGGATGTGGTGCGCACGAAAGTCTCTGCCTGCGTACAGGGGGCAAGGGTGCTGGAGGAGAGAGCTATACCCGGCGGCGCCTATGAGGTGACCATGGAAGTGCCCATGTTCGGTGTGAGTAATTCCCTGGCCGCTGCCG
>CALGGN010000115.1 GCA_937915915.1 uncultured Selenomonas sp.
GTAGCTGTTGGTGGGCTTATCCCGTGAGCGGAACAGCCAACTGAAAATACTCATGAAATCACGCTCCTTTGATTTTTCCCACGAAAAAACACCACCCTTTCGAGTGGTGTTTGCGATATTATGTTTATCAAAAGGCAGTTGCCATACTGCCGCCCATCAGTCCTGAAAGCAAGAACTCGGCGGGTACTCCGGTTAAAAGATATTCAGATTTTTCTCCTAAAGAGGCCGCTTTCATTTCCATGTGACGCTTGTATGCTATCTCATCGCTTATTTCTTGCATCATCTTGCGTTGGGCAAAGATGGCTTCTTCCACCTCGGCCTGTTGTTTTCTCTTTCGTGTGCGTGTGCTGCTCCAAAAGCCCCCGTCCGACTCATTGTCAAATCGACTTTTTGCTGATGATGTACTCCCACCAAAATTCTTGCTCCAAGTGTGAGAATAACAGCCCTCACCGCCGTCAAACTCAAGCACTTCATAAGCTCCTTTATCGCCCATGGCATAAAACGGATTAGGATACATTCTTCCGTCTTTGATGATATTCATCATCTTTTCTTCATACTCTGGGTCGCTCTTCATGCGATTCCAGCATTTATCAGAAATCTTAATAACCTGCTCATCGAAAGGTCGGGTCGGACTAAAAGGGAACGAATCAATTTTATCCCAAATGTAAGACTGATACTCCTCCATTGTCATTTCTGATGTCGACTTCGTTTCGCTGACACTTTCTGTCGCAGTCGCGGCTTGTGCTTGGATAGATGCCAACATATCCTTATAGGAAAGGTTGCTCGTGGTCTGCGATACTTTTTTCTGCATCCCGGAGATGAGGCTGTCCAGCCCATACATACCGCACACATGAATAGTGTTGCTCATACTTCTCTTCTCCTTGTTGTGACGTCCATGCCAAAATTTTCTGTCCGCTACATTACATATCGGAAAAAATCGAAAAAACTTAAGTGGTTTGGCGCGAACGTCCCGATTTTGGGTGTGAAATGCGGCTGTCCACCTTAAAACACCAGTAGTCCCCGGCTCTCATAGACGCTCTCCCCGTTCTCGTTGCCGCAACGAATAGCCCGGTCAAGCCCCATGATGAGGGCAATCGCTCCGTCAATCTTCTCCGTGCTTTTTGCCTTGTCAGCCTTGATGTTCCCGGCAGGGTCGGTGCGAATGAAGATGTTGTCCATGTTCCACCGCAGGACGGGATGCCCGCCGTGGGCGATTTTCTGCTCCAAGACCAGCTTCATCAGTTCCTTGGTCGGAGGACTCATGCTGGCGAAACCTTGACCGAAGGGGACAACGGTGAAGCCCATGCCTTCGAGGTTCTGCACCATCTGCACCGCTCCCCAGCGGTCGAAGGCAATCTCCCGGATGTTGAACCGCTCCCCAAGCCGCTCGATGTATTTCTCGATGTAGCCGTAATGCACCACATTCCCCTCCGTGGTTTGGAGGAATCCTTGCCGTTGCCATAGGTCGTAGGGGACATGGTCGCGGCGCACACGGAGGTCGATATTGTCCCCGGGAATCCAGAAGTTTGGCAGAACCATAAATTTGTCATCTGCATCCATCGGCGGGAACACCAAGACAAACGCCGTGATGTCCGTGGTAGAGGATAAGTCCAAGCCGCCGTAGCAGACGCGCCCCTCAAGGTCATCTTCGTCAACCTTGAAAGCGCAGGCATCCCATTCCCGCATTGGCATCCACCTGACGCTCTGCTTTACCCATTGGTTCAGGCGAAGTTGCCGGAAGGAGTTCTCCTCGCCGGGATTTTGCTTTGCCGACTCGCAAGCCGCCTGTACCTTGTCGATGCCAACGGTGATTCCGAGAGAGGGATTCGCTTTCTTCCACACGGCGGGAGAAGTCCAATCCTCATCGGCACTCGCTCCATAGATGACCGGGTAGAATGTGGGGTCGCGCTTGCGCCCTTCCAAGATGTCCAAGGCTTTCTGGTGCGTCTCGTAGCAGATGCTCTGCGTGTCCGTCCCCGCCGTGGTTATAAGAAAATACAGCGGTTGCATTCTTGCATCGCCGGAGCCTTTGGTCATAACATCAAAAAGTTTTCGATTTGGTTGAGTATGCAATTCATCGAAAACGACTCCATGAATGTTGAAACCGTGCTTGGAGTAAGCCTCGGCGGACAGCACTTGGTAGAAACTGTTGGTGGGCGCATACACCATCCGCTTTTGGGATGCGAGGATTTTCACCCGCTTATTGAGTGCAGGACACATCCGCACCATGTCGGCGGCAACCTCGAAAACGATGCTGGCCTGTTGCCTGTCGGCAGCACAGCCGTAAACCTCCGCTCGTTCTTCGCCATCCCCGCAACAAAGGAGAAGGGCGACTGCTGCGGCAAGCTCCGATTTACCCTGTTTCTTCGGAATTTCGACGTAGGCCGTATTGAATTGACGGTATCCGTTGGGCTTGATGATTCCGAACAGATCCCGGATAATTCGCTCCTGCCAATCAATCAGCACGAAGGGCTTACCTGCCCATGTTCCCTTGGTGTGGCACAGACATTCGATGAAGCCCACCGCATAGTCGGCGGCATCGGCATCGTAGCGGGAATCCGTCGCCATGAATTTTGTCGGCGTGTAATCGGTCAGCTTCCGCAAGCAAATCACCTCCAATCAAAAAGGAGCCGCCATGAGCGACTCCCAAAATCTATCTGTACGAGGAACAGCCCCGAAGGGCTGCGCTCGGTTATTTTCGTTCGTTATGCTTTGGCGTTCTTTCCGAGAAGGTAGGCGGCTTCCAATGCTGCCTCCAAGGAGCCGACGCTGACATCGAGGAAATCCTCTTCATCGTTCATCCGATACTCGAAATCTCCCCGCTCCTGCATCGCGTAAATGTACTTCATGGCGATGTTCAAAAGCTGCTTGCTTTCCTTTTGGGTGATTTTGTTTTCGTTTTTCATGTTCGTTTCCTCATGCTTCTCAATGACTGTGGGAAAAAGCGGCAGAAGCAGGCTCAGATACAATACTCGCCCAACAGTTCGCTCCTATGCCTCAGGCTGTCTTTTTCATCGATCTTCCGTATTACGTGGCATGGATCTCCTGCTGCCAAGCTGTTGTCCGGGATGTCCCTTGTTACGACGCTTCCAGCGCCTATAATGCAGCCGCTTCCGATCGTCACACCGGGACATACGACGATATTTGCACCGAACCAGCAATCGTTGCCGATGCGAACCGGCCTGGCATAGCAGACGCGCACAGGATTCCCTTCGCTATCCTTGATGGCGCGTCGTTCGGCCGGCAGGTAGGGATGGATTGGCGTGACGATGGTGACGTTCGGCCCAAAGTTACAGTCGTCCCCGATTTCTACGGGAGCATCATCTTGGATGGTGAGGTTGAAGTTCCCGAAAAAGCGTTTGCCGATCCTCGTATGGCAGCCATAATGAATGAACATCGGCCCCTGGATAAAGCCGCCTTCGCCGAAGGCATCGAACAGTTCGCTGATAATGACCGCACGGATTTCAGTATCGTCCTCAGAGGTGTCGTTATATTGCTGACTGAGGTTGTGCGCCTTGCGCTTCAAGGCCTTTAAGCCGGGATCACCCGGACGATACAACAGACCGGAAAGGAGTTTTCGCTCTTCTTCGAGTGGAACAGGCATGGGACTGGATCCTTTTGCAAGCGAACCGTTCCCTGAGCCTTTCGCTTCAAAAGCATTGCCCAGCATGACGCGCACACAGTTGGGACGTTCGAAATCCTTTGTGCCCATGCCGTAACCTGTCTTTTCAACGACCATTGGAGGCAAGGGACCGAAGCTGTCCGCGAAGTGGGCCAGCAGCGCTGCTCCGGTGGGCGTACACAGCTCGCCCCGGATTTCTCCGCTGTAGATGGGAACACCTCTCAGAATGTTCGCCGTAGCCGGCGCGGGAACAGGCAAAATGCCGTGGGCGCAGCGCACTTCGCCGCTGCCCACATGCACCGGCGATACGACCACGCGGTCAGGCCCTAAAAGCTCCATCAGCAGGCAAACGCCTGCGACATCCGCCACCGCGTCCAGCGCGCCAACCTCATGAAAGTGTACCCTGTCCACCGGTTCGCCGTGTGCCTCGGCCTCCGCGTCGGCGATGCGCGCGTAAACCGCCGAGGCATTGGCCTTTACGCGGTCGGATACATCCAGTGCGTCAATGATCGCGCGGATCTCAGGAAGTGCATGGTGTGCATGGCTGTGGTGATTGTCTGTATAGTGCTCGTGTCCATGTTCAAGCTCCTCATGACCGTTAACGGTCACAGAAATGCGCGTGCCAGTGATGCCGCACTTTCGCGTAAATAGACGTTCGAAGCGCACGCCGGGAAGCCCCAGGGCATTCATGCGATCCACAAAGTCCTGGGGAT
>CALGGN010000116.1 GCA_937915915.1 uncultured Selenomonas sp.
GATTCGGGCGGGCCATGGCGCAGACGACCCGCCAGCATCGGCAGTGTCACTGCATTTTCTTTTTTCTGCTCCTCCCGCCATTTGTCCATGAGTTCCTTCAGCTCTTGCGCATCCGGCAGTTCTTCGATTTTTCCCCGCACAAAACCCCGTTTTCGCTCCACCTCGAAAAGCTGCTTCCAGTTCCGGGCCAGAATCTCATAGGCTGCCTGCTGGCGCAGGATTTCACCCAGCCGTTTCTGGTGCTGCTCGCACTGTGTCTTGGCTTCCGCCTCCCACCGGATCGCCTTTCGCTGCTCCTCCGGCAGCGTACGGATTTTCTCCGCAATCTCTGCAATCCTGCGCTCGATGGCTGCCGCATCCAGCTCCTGAAGCTGCCTCTCCAAGGCCTCCAGGATGCGCACCAGCTTCCTTTCCTCCATTTCCAGCGACAGGATTTCGCCCTTCAGCTCGTCCGTCTCTTCCTGCAGCTGCTCCACGCTTTTTTCGTACTGTCGTTTCATTTCCGACGCATGGGCGAATTTTTCCTGCACAAGCCGAAGCTGACCAAGATCCTCCTGATAGCTTCCCATCTCTTCCCGTGCCTGTTCGTAGTCCTCCATGGAAAACCCGAGTCTCGTATCGCCCCGCCGTTCCCGCAGCCCTCTCTGCAGCTCCCGCACCTTCAGGGAAAGTGCTTTCTTTTCCGCATCTTTCACCTGCACACGATGTTCCTGCATCTGCACCTGACGCTCCAGATCGCCGAGCCTGAGATGATTTTTCTGCACTTCCTGCTCACTCGGGAACGCATGCCGTGCCTCCTGCAGCTGCCCCAGCTTGCCCTGCACTGCCTCCTGTTCCCGCTGATGCTCTGTCAGTTCATCCTGCAGCCTGCCGAGCTCCTGCTCCTTTTCCGCAATCTGCCGACGGCGATATGCCTCACGCGCCTGTTTCCCGATGTAGAGCGCGTCCTCGCGATGCAATGCGCAACCAGCAAGACTCCCTAAGCGATAGGCACCTGCATGGATATTGACGGAAATCCCGCCTTCGGATGGTGCGTAAAGCGTATCGTCCACACGGATGCTTCCCAATACATCGGCAATGCGCGCAGGCGAAATCCCTGAATCTCCGGCCACAGGCTGCAAATAGTCCAGCAGGGACTCTGCCATCATCACCGGAGCTCCGCTGAAGAGCACTGCGCCCGCCATATCCGCAGGCAGGTTTGAAGCAGTCTCATTGTCCTTCAAGATGACAGCAGAAAGAAGCCCTGCCTCCAAAAGCGCAGACTCCAGACGTTCCCGCGTTTCCCGGTCAACGGAATCCAAAAACTCCGCTGCCTCATACAGCGGTACATAGGCAATGCCCTGTTCTGACAAGCGTGCCCTTGCGCTCCGATAGTCCTCGGCAAGTTCCGGCTCCGCCTCCTTTGTCTCGCGCAAAAGGCGAAGCTCCAGAGAGTCCCCCGGCATTTCCATCCTATGATGCCGCTCAATGAGCGCCGCTTCCTTGGCCACGCCGATCTGCCGCAGCTTCTCCGCCCCAATTTCCGCATGATGATAGTAGACATACAGCGCATGGGCCGGCTTGTCCCAGAGGCGCACGCATTGCGCCTTCCCATAGTTCCGGGAACAGTTCGGGAAACAGCCAACCATGAGCACGCAGAACACTTTGCCCCAGAGATCCAGATCCCCCTTCACACGCCCCACATCATGCAGGAGCGCACAGCGCAGCAGGAAACGCCGTTCCGCCCTGGGGAAATCTTCCGCCAGCTGCTCCGCAGTGTGCGCGACATGCAGCGCATGATACTGGTCGATCTCATGCATCGCGTAGAAGAGCTCCTGCTCCGCCTCCGAAAGGTATTCCGACACATACCTCCTATCTCCTGCGGAAATCTCAGCCCGCAGGGCGCGGAGGAACTGCCGCACCCGCTGCATCATGGGAGATATTCGAGCCTGTCATAGCCCTTTTCCCTCTGCGCAGCCTCTGCCTCTGCTTCCGACTGCGCGGCGAGGGCAAGCTCCACGACCTTTCCCTGTCGGCGAAGTTCCATCGCCTTCTGGATGGCCTCCTCCATGTTCTGAGGCGCATAGCCAAGGTAGATGTCCTTTGCTGCCATCGGCTGCTCCAGCTTCTGGCGTTCCATTGCCAGAAGCACGCGTTCGATGCCTACCGCAAAGCCCGTCGCTGGACACGCCATGCCGAAGTCCGAAAGCATGTGGTCATAGCGCCCGCCGCCGCACAGCGGAAAGCCCAGCCCGGGCGTGTAGGCCTCGAACACCATGCCCGTGTAGTAATTGAAATCGCGGATCATCCCCAGATCGAACGTGACATGAGATACCAGCCCATAGCTTTTCAGCAGACGGTAGATTTCCGAAAGATTGTCCAGCGCGCGACGGCTTCTTTCATTCAGCGCCATAGCGTAGGCACGCTGCAGTACCGCCTCGTCCCCATGCAGCAGCGGAATCTCCTTGAGCCCGTCCGCCGCCGACTTTTGGAGATTCAAAGAATCCACCAGCTCCTCCAGCCCCACGATATCGTGGCGTTCCATTGCGGATTTGAGATTCTCCTGCATTTCTTCGCTCAATCCGTTCTGCTCCATGATGCCTGCCACAAATTCCACCTGGCCGAGGCAAAGGGAGAACTCCTTGAGCCCCGCAGCCTGCAATCCTTCCATCGCAAGCGCAAGGACCTCTGCGTCCGCAGTGGCTGCCGCCTGCCCCATCAGCTCCACGCCTGCCTGGTAGAACTCGCACTGCCGCCCGGTCTGTGTCTGCTCATAGCGGAACACGCTGCTGATGTAGGAAAGCTTCAATGGCATCGCCGCCTCCTTGAGCCTGCTTGCCGCAAGCCTCGCAATCGGCGTCGTCATCTCATGATGCAGCGCCAGCGTGCGGTTCCCGCGGTCGAACAGCTTGAACATATGCGGCTCCAATGCCCTGCCGTTTCCCATGGTAAGCGTGTCCAGATATTCCACGGTCGGTGTCACGACTTCCTCATAGCCCCATGCGGCAAAAAGGCCTGCCAATTTCTGCTCCACCAGCCGCTTCGCTGCGGCCTCCTTGGGCAAAAAATCTCGCGTCCCATAAGGGATTTCCAATACCATCTGATTTTTTTCCATGCTTCCCTGTCACCTTTCGCAACCCCTTAGGAACTGTTCATAAATAAATTTTGGATTTGACTTGTCTAAATCTCCATAGGCGTTGTTGTCGTCAGTCGACATAGCCCC
>CALGGN010000117.1 GCA_937915915.1 uncultured Selenomonas sp.
GCCATGAAACTGCCCAAAAATGAAAAAGTGGTGCTGCTGATGGATCTGGGATATGCTGCCGAGGGGACTCGCCCCACGCCGACGCATGAAAAGACAAAGCCCATCGAGGAACTGGTTTCCTATCGTTGATTTCCGAAATCGGAAGGCGTTGTCGAAACGAAGCAGGGTAGCGGACCATCAGCAAGGGAAAGACGGCATGGAATACCATTTCGCCCCTGCGGGAGTTTTCCTGCGGGCGGAATGGTTTTCATTTTGATGGGAGGGATATCGCCATGAAGGTCAAGATTTGTGGGATCCGTACGCTGGAAGCCGCGAAGGCAGCGGAAGCGGGGGGAGCGGATTTCATCGGATTCATTTTTTTCTCCGGAAGTTCTCGCTATATCGAGCCGGAGCAGGCGGGAAAAATCGCGGGAGAGATCACGGGACCAAAGAAAGTGGGCGTTTTCGTGGATGAGGATCCCGCGCAGGTCAATGAGATTGCAAGGCTGGTGGGATTGGACTATGTGCAGCTGCACGGACATGAGGATATTTCCTATGCGGCTGCGATGGAACGGCCCATCATCAAGGCATGGCGCTTCGGGGACGGATTCTCGACGGAGCTGGCAAATGCCTATCCCTCGGAGATCGTGCTGCTGGACAGCTTTGCCAAGGGGCAGATGGGCGGCACGGGGCAGACCTTCGCATGGCGGGAGGCTGCCGATGAGGCAGGGCAGGTCATGAAGCCGCTTTTGATTGCGGGAGGCATTTCCATCCGCAATGTGAGAGAAGCGGAAGAGATTTTCCGCCCCTTCGGCGTGGATGTCTCAGGGAGCCTTGAGGAGGACGGGCAAAAGTCACCGAAGCGGATCGAGGAATTTTTGTGTTATGTGAAGAACCTGTTTAGGATCTAAGCGTCAGTGCCAATGCCGAGGAATTTTTTCGTCTGACAAGGAAGATAAAACGCCGTCGTAGCGACGCGAAGCTAGTCCTTTAGGGCAGAGCTACGTCAAGTTTTATCTGACACAGACAGGCGGAAAAAGACCCGGCAGTGGTGCTGGGGCGTGATACTAACAGGTTCTAAACACGGAGGGATTGTGATGCGGGATATACTGGCGGAAATCGTAGGGAAGAAAAAGGAGATCGTGGCGGAGGCGAAGCGGAGGCTTCCCCTGCATGAAGTCAGGCAGCGTCTGGAGTATGGGCATTTTCACATGGCGCGCCGCTTTGGCGGGGAAGACTGGAGCCTGATCGCGGAGTGCAAGCTGCAGTCGCCGGCAAAGGGCCGGCTCTGCCAGACACACTCGGTGACGGAGCTTGCGCAGATCTATGAGAAGAATGGCGCGAGCATGCTCTCCGTGCATACCGATCCGCATTTTCTCGGCTCCAACGAGGATTTTGCAAAAGTCCGCGGTTTGGTAAAACTGCCGCTGCTCCGAAAGGATTTCATCATTGATGCATACCAGATCTATGAAGCGCGTATGCTTGGCGCAGATGCGGTGCTGCTGATTGCGCGCATTCTTTCGCCCGCGCAGCTCAAGGAATTCCTGTATCTGGCATGGAGCCTCGGCATGGATGCGCTGGTGGAGGTGCACGATGCGGAGGACATGGAAGCAGCGCTTGCGACCCCCGCAGAATTCATCGGCATCAATAACCGCAATCTCAAGACCTTTCAGACCTCCATCGAGCAGACGTTGGAGCTTTTGCCGCTGGCGGATCCACAGCGCACGCTCATCAGCGAGAGCGGCGTGTTCACCGCGGAGGATGCCAGGCGCCTGCAGGATGCGGGCTGCGACGGGATCCTCGTGGGCGAGGGCTTGGTGCGCGCAGCAGATATCGCGGCACAGACCCGTGCACTGTCACACTCCCAAGGGATTTGCGAAGATTGATGTGCAGTCCGCGCCGGACAGACGGGCGGGCAGGTGCAGAAGAAATCTTGACATTGTGGGGATTGGGGCATAGAATAAGGGTTGTTCACTTGATTTTCATAAGGGGATGTAACTATGGCAGACATCAAATTTGAAAAAGCGGCGGCTTTGAAGGAAAAGCCGGATGTATCGAAGATCGGTTTTGGCACGCATTTTACGGACTATATGTTCGAAATGGATTATAACGAGAAGGATGGGTGGCACGATGCCCGCATCATTCCTTATCAGGATATTTCGGTCAGCCCCGCGAATACGACGCTGCACTACGGGCAGGCGATTTTTGAGGGCATGAAGGCCTATCGTCAGGGGAACAAGGCCGTCATCTTCCGCCCCATGGATCATCTGAACCGCTTGAACAATTCGGCGCGTATCCTGGATATCCCGGAAGTGCCGATCGATGTTGCCCATGAGGGCCTCAAAAAACTCATCTCCATCGAGAAGGCGTGGATCCCGAAGGAGAAGGGGCAGAGCCTTTATATCCGTCCGTTCATCTTTGCGGACGATCCGTACCTGGGCGTGAGCGTGAGCCAGCGGTACCGGTTCCTCATCATCCTTTCGCCTGTGGCGGCCTATTATGCGCATGGCTTTGCGCCGGTCAAGATCATGGTGGAGGATACCTATGTGCGCGCAGTGCGCGGCGGCCTTGGCGAGGCAAAGACTCCCGCGAATTATGCGGCAAGCCTTCATGCGGGTCTTGTGGCGCATCAGAAGGGCTATGACCAGACCCTTTGGCTGGATGGCGTCGAGCGCAAGTATATCGAGGAAGTCGGCTCCATGAATATCCTCTTCAAGATCAAGGGCGAGGTGGTGACGCCGGAGCTGGACGGCAGCATCCTCAACGGCATCACGCGCCGCACGGTGCTGGCCGTGGCGAAAGATTGGGGCGTGCCCGCCGTGGAGCGCCGCATTTCGGTGGATGAAGTCATTTCTGCCTATGAGGACGGCACGCTGGAAGAGGTCTTTGGCTCCGGCACGGCGGCGGTCATTTCCCCGGTGGGCGTATTGGCCTATAAGGGAAAGGAATATGTCATCAATGATGGCAAGGTGGGGCCGTTTGCGCAGAAGATGTATGATTTCATCGAAGGTCTCCATACGGGCGAGTTCGAGTATACCTTCGGCTTCGTCGAGATTGTGGATGAATTTTGATGAGGAGTCGGTACGATGCAGAAATTTTTCGTCTCCATCGCCCTGAGCCTGGCGCTTGTGCTGACAGCGTATCTTCCGAGCGTTTTGGCGCGGGAAGCTTCGCCGCAATGGGTGGTGCAGCTTGCCGATGCGCAAAAAGCCAAGCAGTTGTTCGTGGCAACCGGCGTGGGCAAGACCACCGCGTGGATCTCACTGCATGAAAAGGACTCCGACGGCAAATGGCAGCAGCTCATGACCACGCCGGGCTTTATCGGTCGGGAAGGTCTTGGCAAAACGAAGGAGGGCGACGGCAAAACACCCGTGGGCATCTTCCGCTTTGATGCGGCCTTCGGGCTTGCTCCCGATCCCGGCTGCGCTATCCCTTACACCCAGGCCGACGACAATATCTATTGGTCCGGGGATACCCGCCCGGGCATGATGTACAACCAAATGGTCGATATTCGCCAATACCCCGGTCTTGACAAGGAAAACAGCGAGCATATCGCAGACTATACCACACATTATGTCTACTGCCTTAACGTCAGCTACAACGACAAGAATATTCCGGGAAAAGGTTCGGCTATTTTCGTCCATTGTTTCGCCCCTGCCAAGCCTTATACCGGAGGCTGCATTTCCCTGCCCAAGGACAAGATGCTGTTTTTGATGCAGACGGTTCGTCCCGACTGCGTTGTGGTCATTGACAGCCTTGAAAATTTAGGCGGCACATTCTGAGAATATATCTATCCTGTCAGGCGCATGGTGATTCCATGCGTCTTTTTAAGGAAACGCTGATTAATTCGCCCGCCCATCTTGACGCGTCTTGCTTGTCCTCCCTGCGTCGACAAATCCTCGACATAGCACCACTATGACTGCGGTTTGTCTCCTTGGGAGGAACAAGCAATCCACGCCAATCTGGACGACCGCTTTAATCAGTGTTTCCTTAATTTTTTTTGAAAGCAACAAGGATTTACGGGAGGGAAGGGAGAATAGCTTAGTAAAGAGTGTGTTTGAGGGGTTATGCGTATGGGTATGAGATTTGACAGCTTCTTTCCCATGGAGGTGCATGGGATATTGTCAACGGTGGGCCTGCTGGATATTTTGGATATCCTGCTGGTGGCGGCAATATTGTACAAAGTCTATGAAATGCTGCAGGATACGCGTGCGATTGCACTGGTCAAGGGATTTCTGGTGCTGATGGCGCTGGCGGTGTTCAGCAACTGGGCGAATCTGCACGTGATTTCATGGCTGCTCCAGAAGACCTTGACGCTGTTGTTCGTGGCACTGCCCATCGTGTTCCAGCCGGAGCTTCGGCGGGCCTTGGAACGCCTTGGGCAGGGGCGTTTCATCGGGCGTTCTGTGCTGCTGGACGATGAGGAGGCGCAGGGCGTCGTGGATGAGCTTGCAAAAGCTGTCAAGAGCCTTGCCGCGACCAAAACAGGGGCGCTGTTGGTCATTGAAAGGGATATGGGACTGAACGATATCAGCGACACGGGCGTGCAGATCGATGGCCTCGTCACCGCGGATTTCCTGTTGAATGTGTTCATTCCCAATACGCCGCTGCACGATGGGGCGGCGGTCATCCGGGGGAAACGGCTCATTGCGGCGGGCTGTCTGCTGCCGCTGACGGAGAACCGCGGGCTTTCGACAGAACTGGGGACGCGGCATCGTGCGGCCATCGGACTTTCCGAGCAATGCGATGCGCTGGTCGTGGTGGTCAGCGAGGAAACGGGAACGATCTCCGTGGCCGAGGAGGGGCGTATCACGCGGCATCTGAACATCGATACGCTGAAGGCCCTCCTGCGGCCCGCTTTTGTGCGGCCCAGCGAGAATTTCAAGGATTTTGTGGCGAACTGGAGGAAGAAGAAATGATTGCGAAGGTTCGGGACCTTGTGCAGCGCAATCTGCTGGTCAAAGTCATCTCGCTTTTGACGGCAATCGTGCTTTGGCTGGTTGTCATGAACGATCAGAATCCATCGATTGAAAATAATTATACCATACCGATCATTGTAGAGGATGTGCCGAGCGGATACAAGATTACCTACAGCGATGACCATGTGAGGATCCGGGTGAAGGGACCGAGATCCAATTTCGTGGACCATGATTCCTCGGACTTCAAAGCAAGGCTGAGCCTCGCGGACTTGAAGGAAGGTTCGCATGATGTGAAAGTGGAGGTTCTTTGCCCGCAGGGATTCGATCTTTTGGAAGTCACGCCGCCGTCGATAGCGGTTTTCATGGATCCGTTCATGGAGAAGCAGTTCCGTGCGGATTTGACGCTCACGGGTTCTCCCGCGAACGGGAAGACCGTGGCGGATATCGAAAAGGACAATGCCATGGTCACCGTAGTGGGACCGAAGTCTGCGGTGGATACCGTGGAATCTGTGGTTGGCTATATAGGTCTTACGGGCAATGAGGAGGATTTTGACCTCACCGTTCCGCTGAAGGCCTTGGATGAGGACGGAAATGAGGTCGGCAATATACGCATCCATCCTGCATCAACACAGGTGCATGTCACCTTGGCGAGAGGCCTGTCCAAGAAAATTGTGAAAGTGAATCCTGTTTTGGGGAATGTAGCGCCCGGATATCAGGTTCGAAAAGTCATCGTCGTGCCAGCTCAAGTGGAAATCGCGGGGGATGAGAAGGTGATCGGCAAATTGGACTCCATCTGGACGGAGACGATTCCCTTGGAGGGCACGGATGATATCAAGCGCACCGTGCGCCTGCAGGTGCCGGCGGGCGTTACCATCACGAATCCGGAAGTCGTGGTTTCCGTGGATATCGAGCCTGTCGGCCAAAAAGCGAAGGCGGCCGATCCGGCTGCAAAAGCCGATAAATGAAGGGAACGGATTCTGCATATACAGCGTCCGGAAATAGGAGGTAATCTTGTTTTGGCAAATTTCTCTGAACACGAGTATAGATTGCTTCGTATTACGGATGTTCACGTTGCCTTTGATGACGAAACTCCCCTGGAGGAACTCGCTGCGCGTCGGCTGAAACTCCCGCCGCACGCCGTGGCTGAGGTGCGTGTCGTGCGGAAGGCCATCGACGCAAGGCGCTATCGGGGGGCTCCCATCCAATTTGTCTATGTTTTGGATGTGAAGCTTGCAGGTTCGGGGAAAAAGGCATGGAGCCTGTGGGGACGGGACCGCAGGATTTCGCCGGTTCCTGTCTGCAAGGATACCGTGTGGAATCCCCGCAAGCGCAGGGAGGAACTTCGTCCCGTCGTTGTCGGGTTCGGCCCTGCGGGCATGTTTGCTGCCCTGATGCTTGCCAGGGCGGGGTGGCAGCCGATCGTGCTGGAGCGCGGGCAGGATGTGGATACCCGGCATAGGGATATTCAGCGTTTCTGGGGAGGCGGGGCGTTTGCCCCGTCATCCAATGTGCAGTTCGGAGAGGGCGGAGCTGGCACCTTTTCCGACGGAAAGCTGACCACACGCATCAGCGACAGCCACATGCAGGATGTATTGGAAGCTTTCGTAGATGCGGGAGCACCCGAGGAGATCCGCTATCTGCACAAGCCCCATATCGGGACGGATCTTTTGCGGCGGATCGTGAAGAATATCCGGCTGGAAATCCTTCGCTTGGGGGGCGAGGTGCGCTTCGGCGCACAGGTCACGGATATCGAAAGCGAGCAGGGGCACATTGCTGCGGTCATCGTGCAGGATGAGGAAAGGCTGCCCGCAAACGCGGTCTTTCTGGGCATCGGGCATTCGGCGCGGGATACCTACCGTATGCTGATGGAGAGGCGGGTTGCCATGGAGGCGAAGGCCTTTGCTGTCGGCGTGCGCATCGAGCATCCGCAGGAATTCATCGATCGTGTGCAGTATGGGGAGGATGCGGGTCATCCGAGGCTTCCGGCAGCGGACTACGCGTTGACCTTCAAGGATCGGGAGACCGGGCGGGGGGCGTATTCCTTCTGTATGTGCCCGGGCGGGCAGGTCGTGGCCGCAGCCTCTGAGACAGGACGCGTGGTGACAAACGGGATGAGCAATTATCAGCGGGATTCCGGCATTGCGAACAGCGCTCTTCTGGTGACGGTGACGCCGTCGGACTTCGGCGAAGAGGTCCTTTCCGGCATGCGTTTCCAGCAAACCTATGAAGAGCTTGCGTTTCGGGAGGCGGGCGGCAATTATTTTGCGCCTGTGCAGTCGGTGGGAGATTTTTTACGGGGTACATCCGGCGCCATGGATTTTTTGACAACCCCAACCTACCGGCCGGGGGTGAGGGCGGCGGATATTCATCGCTGTCTGCCGGATTTCGTGACGCATACACTGGAGCGTGCGCTTTTGCACTTTGACCGCAAAATACCGGGTTTTGCGGCGCCGGATGTCGTTATGACGGGCGTGGAAACCAGATCTTCCGCACCTTGCAGGATCCTTCGGAAAAAGGATAGCTTCCAGTCGGAAAATCTTTTGGGACTTTATCCGATCGGTGAGGGCGCGGGCTATGCGGGCGGCATCATGAGTGCGGCAATCGACGGAATGAAAGCGGCACTTGCTTTTTTGCGGTGAAGCGTGCATACTATAGGGGTGTGCAAAAATGCGCTCAAGGATTCGGAAGCAATCTCGTTTTGGCAAATTTCCTCGAACGCGAGTATGAATATTGGAGGATGCAGCATGGCTAGATTATTTGGCACGGATGGCGTGCGCGGCGAGGCGAATGTGGATCTGACGCCGGAGCTTGCCTATCGGCTTGGCAGGGCGGCGGCCCTGTATTTCGGAAAGGATCAGGAGGAGGCGCCGCTGATCCTGATTGGGCGCGATACGCGGATTTCGGGGGAAATGTTTGAAGCGGCTCTGGTGGCGGGCATCTGCTCCGCGGGGGGGCACGCGGTGCTGGCGGGAGTGATCCCGACGCCTGCCATAGCGTACTTGGCGCGCAAGTATCAGGCAAAGGCTGGGATCGTGATTTCTGCATCGCATAATCCCTTCCAGGATAACGGCATCAAATTCTTTGGCGGTGATGGCTATAAATTGCCGGATGCCGTGGAGGATGAGATCGAGGGCATGGTGCACAGGATTGAGACGCAGGATGATCTGCCCCGGCCGACGGGCGGGAAAATCGGGCATCTGGAATATCGCAAGGAGCTTTTGAAGGACTATGTTGAGTTCGTCATCAGCACGACCAAGGAACGCTTCGACGGCATGCGCATCGTATTGGACTGCGCGAACGGGGCTGCCTTTGAGGCAATGCCCACGGTGCTCCGCCGCCTGGGCGCAAAGCTCACCGTGCTGAGCGCCAGCCCGAACGGGACGAATATCAATGACGGCTGCGGCTCGACGCATCTGGAAGCCTTGCAGAAGGCGGTGGTGGAGCGCAAGGCGGATTTCGGCATTGCCCATGACGGAGATGCGGATCGCTGCCTGTGCATTGATGAAAAGGGCAATGTGATCGATGGCGACCATATCCTGGTGATGTGCGCCATGGAGATGATGAAAGAAGGAAAACTGCCAGGCAATACCGTGGTCACCACCGTCATGGCAAATATCGGGTTCCACGATGCCGTCAAAAAGATGGGCGGCCGTGTGGAGGTCACCAAGGTGGGCGACCGCTATGTGCTGGAAAATATGCTGAAGAACGGCTATTGCCTTGGGGGCGAGCAGTCGGGGCATATCATCTTCACGGATTACAGTACAACGGGGGACGGGCTCATCACGGCGCTGCAGGTGCTTTCCTCCGTCAAGCGGAGCGGCAGGAAGGCATCGGAACTGAATGAGCTCATGACGACCTATCCGCAGCTTCTGGTCAACGTGACGGTCGGGACGAAGGATGGCTGGGAGGAAAATGAGAAGATTCAAAAGGCGATTGCGGAAGGGGATGCAGAGCTTGGCGATACGGGCCGGATCCTTGTGCGGCCGTCCGGGACGGAACCCTTGATCCGCGTCATGGCGGAGGGCCCTGATCAGGAGCAGCTGGATCGCATCTGCCATCGGATCGCGGATATCGTGAAGCAGGAGCAGGGATGAGCCATGAAACAGGCCATTGTCTTTACCAGCTTCGGCGTGGCGGACGCAGAAGCAAGGGCTGCTTCCATCGACTCCGCTTATGAGGAGCTGAAGAAAGCCTTCCCTGCGTATGAGATACGACAGGCATATACATCGACTTTCGTGCGGAAGCGCATGCAGCAGCAGGGACAAAAGGCTCTGTCGCTGCCGGAGGCCTTGCTGGGACTTCAGGAGGAAAGCTTCGAGGAGGTCTATATCCAGCCGGCGCATCTCACGCCCGGGGAGGAATACGAGAATAAAATCCTGGCTGTGCTGGCGGAGTTTCAAGGCCGGTTCCGCAAGCTGCGCGCGGGAGAGCCTGTGTTCTTTTCCTCGGAGGACTGCATAGAGGGGCTTCGCACGGTTCTGGCGTGTTTTCCCCTTGCAGAGGGGGAGCATTTGGTGCTCTTGGGGCACGGTTCGCCCCATCGTCCGAATCCCGTGTATCTGGAGCTTCAGGAGCGTGCGGACATCGCTTTCTGGCCTGTGCACATCGGTGTCGTGGAGGAGACGGATTTGCCGAATTTTTCCATGGTCATGGCACGCTTGACGCATCGTGAGGTCAGGAAGGTCCTGCTGGCACCGCTTCTCCTGTCCGGCGGTGTCCATGTGAAGGAGGATATGGCGGGCCGCGATGCGTCATCCTGGAAGTCCCGCCTGGAAGAGCAGGGCATCACGGTCAGGACCTGCCTTAGGGGACTGGGGACGTTCCCCGTGTTTCGCAGGCTTTATGTCGAAAAGGCAAGGAAACTCCTGCAGGCAGATTGATATATTAAGGCTCGGAATTGCGGGAGCTGAAATGTGGCAATGATGATTTTTTCTTCCTGCAAAATGAACCTATGATATATAATACAAAGGTATCAAAAAATGAGGTGATATTATTATGGGACATCCGGTAACAACGAATCCGTTGATTATCATGCTCATCAACATGACAGTGGTATTTATCGTGCTGATTGCGCTGAGTTTTCTGATTCGCTTGATTCATGTTGTGGATCCGACTTACAAGAAGGAGGAACCGCAGCAGGAGACATCCGCTCCGGCACCGGTTGCGGCAGCTGAGCCTGTGCCTGCCATCGAGGAGGGCGTTCCGCAGGAGGTCATTGCGGTCATCGCGGCGGCAGTTGCCGCCTATGGCTGCGGCGCCGCGGAGATCAAGGCCATCCGTCCGCTGGATCGTCCGGGCTGGAAGCAGTCAGGGCGTTTCCCGTCGAAGAATTCGTAATGGGAGGAAATGGAGGAATACGATATGGAATTAGTAAACGCATTTGTCGTGTCGTTGCAATCCGTTTGGCTCGACAGCGGATTCGCGGCTTTTTCCGCAGGAAACGGCATCATGATCCTGGTGGGGCTGCTCCTGCTCTATATGGCGTTCGTCAAGGAGTTCGAGCCGCTGCTTCTGGGGCCGATCGCCTTCGGCTGTATTTTGGCGAATTTCCCGCGCACGGGCTTCTATGACGAGATGGGCGTCATGATGGCGATCCATTACGGCATTGCCAATGAGATCTTTCCGCCGCTCATCTTTTTGGGCATCGGGGCAATGACAGATTTCGGGCCGCTGCTCGCGAATCCCTCGACGCTGCTTTTGGGCGCTGCGGCACAGATCGGCGTCTTCGTGGCGCTGGTGGGCGCGATGTTGGTGGGCTTCAATGTGCAGGAAGCGGGCGCTATTGGCATCATTGGCGGCGCGGATGGGCCCACATCCATTTATCTGTCCATCAAGATGGCACCGCACCTGCTGGGGGCAATCGCGGTGGCGGCATATACCTATATGTCTCTGGTGCCGCTGATCCAGCCGCCGATCATGAAGCTCTTCACGACGAAGGAAGAGCGGGAGATCGTGATGACGGAGCTGCGTCCCGTGACGAAGTTCGAGCGCGTGGTGTTCCCGCTGGTTGCGACCATCTTCATCAGCTTGCTGCTGCCGTCCATTACGGCGCTTCTGGGCATGCTCATGCTGGGCAATCTGCTGCGTGAGTCGGGCGTGACGGATCGCCTCTCGGATACGGCACAGAATTCTCTCTGCAATATCGTCACGATTTTCCTGGCGACCGGCACGGGGCTTACCATGTCAGCGGAGAGTTTCCTAGTGCCCCAGACCCTGCTGATCATCGGCCTTGGACTGGTGGCGTTCGCGGCGGGCACCGCAGGCGGCGTCATTTTCGGCAAGATCATGTGCAAGTTCACGGGCGGCAAGGTCAATCCGCTCATCGGTTCCGCGGGCGTTTCGGCAGTTCCGATGGCGGCACGTGTAAGCCAGATGGTCGGCATGAAGGCAAAGCCGGGCAATTACCTGCTCATGCATGCGATGGGGCCGAATGTGGCAGGCGTCATCGGC
>CALGGN010000118.1 GCA_937915915.1 uncultured Selenomonas sp.
CCTGCTCCAACCGCCGCAACACCTCCAAGTGTATCTGCCCCGCCAGCAAAATCCACTGAAGAGCGTCGCGCTCCATCAGGTCATCTGTCAGCCCTCTCTCCTTGGACAGTTCGGCATCCAGAGCGGCGGCGCGTTGGGAATATGCCTTCTGATAGCCGTCAAGATAGTTCATCAGTTCGCCGGACTGAATGAAGTGGCGATAGATGGGGGCTGTGATGCAAGCTCCAAAGACGAGAAACAGCCGCCGCCGTGTCCTTCTGCTCCCAGAGGATGTAGAATCCTTGCGGAATTATCGCGATTGGCAACAAGCCTATGCGGAGGAACTTGGCGACCAATATGCGAGACGGGATTTGGTGTTCGCCAGTACCTTCGGCAGTCCAATAAGCCCCACGAATTTCCTCAGAAGGCATTTTCATCCCCTGCTGAAAAAGTGCGGTATCAAGGATGGCTTCACCTTCCACGGGTTAAGACATACCCACGCAACCCTGCTGCTAAAACAGGGAGTCAACCCCAAAATTGTGCAGGAAAGATTGGGACACTCATCCATCAAAGTCACAATGGACACCTATTCGCATGTACTTCCTGACATGCAACAACAGGCGATAAATGCCCTGAAAGAGCTGTTTCCCTGATACGAACCAGCAGAAGGTGGTCGAGATTATCTCGGCCACTTTTCTTTTGGCAGGAAATCCGATATAATGAGAGCAAAGCAGAGGAGATGAGAAAGTGGGCATCTATTTGAATCCCGGCGGTGACTCCTTCGGGATGGCAGTACAGTCCGATATTTATGTGGACAAGACAGGTATGCTGGTATACCTCAATTCCATCTTGGGAACAGAGAAACGTTTCGTGTGCATCAGCCGACCTCGCAGATTTGGGAAGTCCATGACCGCCAACATGATTGCAGCCTATTATGACCGTACTGCAGATGGGGATAGTCTGTTTGGCGACCTTTCCATATCCAGGCATCCATCCTTTCTGCAGCATCAAGGGAGATATGATGTAATCCAGTTGAACATGCAGGACTTTCTGAGCAATGCAGAAACGATGGAGGATATGATTCAACTTCTGCAGAAGTCCATCCTTTGGGATTTGCTGGAGGCATATCCGGATTTCCGCTATTTTGATAATACAAGCCTCGTTCGCACTATGTCCGACATATATCAGAATACCAAGCGGCGATTTATCATCGTGATTGACGAATGGGATTGTGTGTTCCGCGAGTATAAAGAGAGAACGGGTGATCAGAAGCGGTATCTTGACTTCCTGCGGTCTTGGATGAAGGACAAACCCTATATCGGATTGGCCTATATGACAGGCATCCTGCCCATCAAGAAATACGGTTCCCATTCCGCGCTCAATATGTTCTGGGAATTCTCGATGGAGAACCCAAATGTATTGGCAGAGTATGTGGGCTTCACGGAGGATGAAGTCAAAGGCCTTTGCCGCTCATATGGTATGGACTTTGACGAGTGCAGGTCATGGTATGATGGTTACCACTTCCAGAATGGCATTTCCGTCTACAATCCTCGCTCCGTGGTTGGCGCTATGACGACCAAGGTGTTCGATACCTATTGGAACAGGACGGAAACCTATGAGGCATTGAAGATTTATCTCGATATGAATTTCGATGGGCTGAGGGAGTCCATTCTTTCCTTGCTGGCGAATGAGAGAGTGCGGATTGACACCGGAACCTTTTCCAATGACATGACCACACTCAACCGGGCAGATGATGTCATGACACTCCTTGTTCACTTGGGATACCTCGGCTATGATTTCGATACGAAGGAGGTCTTCATACCGAACAGGGAAATCACGCAGGAGTATGTGAATGCGTTGGTCGGCAGCACAGGCTGGAAGGAAGTCATCGAATCGGTGAAGGCATCTGACAGACTCCTGCAGGCGACACTGGAGAAAAAGGCCGACATGGTGGCCGACGCAATTGAAAAAGCTCATGCCGCTATGTCACATTTGCAGTATAATGATGAAAACGCCCTGTCCTATGCGGTTTCCCTTGCCTACTATAGCGCAAAACGCTTTTATGATGTCATACGAGAGTTCCCATCCGGCAAGGGGTATGCCGATCTGGTGTTCCTTCCCCGTCCCCGACATGCGGAAAAACCAGCCATTATCATCGAATTGAAATGGAATCAGGATGCCAAGGCTGCCATTCAGCAAATTAAGGAAAAAGGGTATGTCCAAGCATTGGAATCATATAAGGGCAGAATCTTGCTAGTCGGCATCGCCTACGACAAGCGAACTCGGAAGCACAATTGTGAAATTGAGGAATTCGAGATAGATGCGGTCATTGCTGAATCTGAGAAAGAGATGGCCGACGGTGCTGGTCTGATAGAGGCTAGAGAGGCGCTCTCTGCTCTGCGGGTGAAGCATCTTGGATAGATATGAGGTCAAGCTAACCACCAGCCCAACATGATCTATGGAAATCCGATGGACGGAAAAATGTCTTCCCTGCCCATGCTTTCCATAGATTTTTTTCTTTCATGCCCCCCCAATTGCCCCCCCCTGACGCAAAAAGGGCCTTGGCGAAAAGCCAAGACCCTTGATTTTACTG
>CALGGN010000119.1 GCA_937915915.1 uncultured Selenomonas sp.
AGACAGGACGGTTGTCGGCGCCGTTCCAGCGGGCAAAGCCCTCGGCGGGCAGCATCTGTGTGCAGAGTTCTATGATTTTCTCCGCAGTCTGCGCCGCATCGTTGATTTCATAAAACAGGAAATCTCCGTGAGGCACACACACTGGCAACCGCCCCGCATTGATGGCATGGGCGTTAAGCACGATCGTGCTTTCCCCATCCTGACGAAAGATCTCCGTAAGCCTCACGCTCGGGATCACGCGGGAGCGCAGGATATCTTTCAGTACAGAGCCCGGCCCTACTGCGGGGAGCTGATCCACGTCCCCCACCAGAATCACATGGCAGCCGTCGGGCACAGCCTCCAGAAAATGCTTCATCAGCACGATATCCATCATGGAAACCTCGTCCAGAATAATGGCATCGGCCTCCAGCTGCTCGTCCGCATCCCGCGCAAATTCCGAGCTGCTGCCATCAAAATCATCCGGCATGTCTTTCTGCTGCGCCTGCAACATGCGATGCACCGTCATCGCGCGATGTCCCGTGGACTCAGCAAGCCGCTTCGCCGCCCTTCCCGTGGGCGCTCCCAAGAGCACCTCCAGTCCTTGCTCCTGCAGCAGCTCGCACATGGCACGCACCACTGTGGTCTTGCCCGTTCCCGGCCCGCCTGTCAACACAAAGATGCCTTGCTTCAGCACAGCGACGACGGCCTCGCGCTGCAAATCCGCCAGGTGCACCCGATGCTCCTGCTCCCACTTCCGCACACATTGCTCCGGCGCCCCGATTGCCAAGGGGGACACCTCCTCCTGCAAAAGCAGCAGCTTCTCCGCCACATACTGCTCTGCACGGTACAGATAGGGAGGATAGATCAGCGCCTCGCCGCCCACGGTCTCCATCGCAAGGCGGTTTGCTGCCAGCTGTGCGCGAAGCACGGGCCAGATCATCCCGGCATCCACGGCAAGCAGCTTCGTCGCCCGCTCCACCAAGGGTTTTTCCGGGATGCAGCAATGCCCTGCCGTGGCAATCTGCGTGAGCACAAAGTCAATCCCCGCTTCGATGCGCGGCACGGATTCCTTTTCCATGCCAACAGATGCCGCAATCGCATCGGCAGTCGCGAATCCGATGCCTTCGATATCCCGCGCAAGCTGATAGGGCTTGTGCTCCAGCACGTCGAGCGCAAAGGAACTGTACTTCTGGAAAATCCGTCCCGCGAAAGTTTCGGAAATCCCATGGGACTCCAGCCAGACCATGATTTCCCGCAGCTCCGACTGCGACCGGTAAGATGCCGCTATCTTCTCCGCCGTCTTTTTCCCGATGCCCGAAACCTCCGTCAGACGATCCGGCTGCTTCTCGATGATATCCAGTGTTTGCTCGCCGAAATGCTGCACCAGCCGACGCGCCATCGCCGGCCCCAATCCGTCAATCGCGCCCGAACCAAGGAACCGCTCGATTCCCTCCACGCTCGTCGGCGCGGATACCCGCATACTGACGGCTTTGAATTGCTCCCCGAAACGCGGATGCACGATCCAGCTTCCCTTGAGGAAAAGCTGCTGCCCCACCAAGGGCGGAGGCGAGCCCACCGTCACGCTCACACGTCCATGTCGGCGGTTCGGCTGCAGACGGAACACAGAGAACCGGCCGTTCTCGCTGGAAAAGATGATGCTGTCCACCACGCCTTCCAGTTCCTGCTCCGTTTCCACTCCCGGCAAGGTTGTCTGCTCTGCCAAAAAACTTCCTCCCCTGCTACATCCTCGACAGGATTCTCCTCGCTACATAGATGCCGCTCGCCCCCGCCTGGGAAAGCCCCCTCGTCACGCCTGCGCCGTCCCCGATGGCAAACACGTTTTTCAGCCTTGTCTCCAGCTCCTTCGTGAGCACCACACGGGAGCTGTAGAACTTCACTTCCACCCCGTAGAGCAGTGTATCATCATTCGTCATGCCGGGCGCCACATAATTGAGTGCCTGGATCATCTCGATGATATTGTCCAGATGACGCTTCGGCAGCACCAGGCTCAGATCCCCCGGCGTGGCGGCAAGGGTGGGCCGCGTGAAGCTCTTGCCCATACGGTGCGCGTTCGTGCGCCGTCCCTTGAACAGATCCCCATAGCGCTGCACGATGATGCCCCCTCCCAGCATGTTCGAGAAGGAAGCGATGCGCTTGCCGTATTGATGCGGTTCTTTAAAAGGCTCCGTAAAGTGGTTGCTCACCAGAAGCGCAAAATTCGTATTGTGGCTCTGCAGTTTCGGATCGCTGTAAGAATGTCCGTTCACCGTCACGATTCCATCCGTATTCTCCATGACCACATGCCCATGGGGATTCATGCAGAAGGTCCGCACGAAATCCCCGTAGCGCTTCGTGCGGTAGACCAGCTTCGCCTCATAGACCTCGCTCGTGATATGATCCCAGATCTCATCCGGCACCTCCACGCGCACCCCCACGTCCACGCGGTTGTTCTCCTGCTCCACACCAAGCCTGCGGCACTCATCAGAAAACCATTCCGCACCCGCGCGCCCCGGCGCAACGATCAGATACTTCGCCGCAATGCGCTCGCCATTTTCCAGCTCCAGCTCGTGATCCCCGCTTCCGTCGGAATGCACATGGGCCACGGGACACTCGAATCGGAACTCCACTTTATCCTTCAGATACTCATAGGTCTTCTTCAGCATTTCCAGATTGTTTTCCGTCCCCAAGTGGCGCACGCTGGCCTCCAGAAGATGCAGGTCATGCTCCAGCGCAACGCGCCCGATGCTGGAATTCGCCGTGCTGAACACCTGCGCCGGTGCGCCATGCTTGCAGTTGATCTCATCCACATAGCGGATGAGATCCATCACCTCCCCATCCTCCACGTACTCATTCAGCCATCCGCCGAACTTCGTCGTGAAATTGTATTTTCCGTCCGAAAAGGCTCCTGCGCCCCCGAATCCGCGCATGATGCTGCACGGCTTGCATCCGATGCAGCTCTTCACCTTTCCCGCCGAAATCGGACAGATGCGATGATAGATATCCTTCCCGCTCTCAAAGACCTCTATCTTCAATCCGGGTTTCCTCTCCGTCAGCTCATAGGCGGCGAACACTCCCGCAGGTCCCGCTCCCACAATAGCCACATCATATTTCTTCAACTCCGCTCTCCCCTTCATGCGCGTCAAATCAATCCTCCTCTATTTTACCCGTTTTGCTCCTTATGCGCAATCATTGACTTAGGAACTGTGCGCAAATAATCACTGCTGGAAAAGATCACATCACACTCGAACATCCTGTGCCATGGGCTCTTCACGGTGAAATCGGTGGAAATCCGGGGCATGTGCTCCCTTGCAAACTCCCGCATGAGCTCCGTGTTGCGCCTTTCTGCAAAGGAGAGCTTGTCATCCAGCTTGTAGTAATACTTGTAGCTGCCGAAATTCCGCACCAGCTCCGTTCCCACCCAGGAGCGCACATTGGCCTGATAGGCCCAGTCATCCAGATAGCGCACCGACAGCAGGTGATCCTTGACGGCAGGCTCCATCCTGCCGGTGAGAAGCCCCATGCCTAGGGCAAAGCCGGCGGAATTGGTGGCTGTGTTCCAGCCGGAATAGGACCGGAGTCGGAAGAGCAGATCCTCTTTTTCAAAAATATTCATCAGGGCATTATCCGCGCCATTGGCATACTTGATGTCCGCCACGCCCACGGGATAGCCCTCCGCCAAAGCATCCTCCACCATTTTGGCGAAGGCCTTGGTGCCCTTGTCCGGCACAAGATCCGGCACGAAATCCGCTTCCTTGGGACAGTTGTTGAGGGTTTCGATGGTCCGGCCCTTCAGGTCTGTATGGACCAGCAGCAGAAGGTCTGCCCGTTTGGGTGTCTTCACCTGCAAGCTCCCTGTGATTTTCAGGGCCGCCTCCACGGAAGCAGAAATCTTCTCATCGGAAAAATCCGGGATGGTGTCCCCCCCCTTGCCAACGCCATAGCGAACGCAGATAAAGGGGATATTCCCCGTCATATCATTGA
This sequence comes from uncultured Selenomonas sp., assembly GCA_937915915.1. Lineage (GTDB taxonomy): Bacteria > Bacillota > Negativicutes > Selenomonadales > Selenomonadaceae > UBA9786. The sequence continues at coordinate 3,961 of CALGGN010000119.1, forward strand.
TGGCTCTGTTCAGGAGCAGGATGTTGAATTCATCGATGCCCGGCAAGGACTGGAATTTGCTCTTGGGCAGATCCTTTTCCCCCGCATATGCCAGAATCTCCCTGTTTTCCCTGTGGGTCTGGCAAAGAGGAGCATTGTCATCCCGCCCCAGGATCAGATAATCGATGACCCCGGCTGCCGTCAGATTCATCAGATCCTTCGTGGCTGCCAGATTCTTTTGCCGCCGGCCAAACCAATCCTTCCTGCATTCCTCCGGGATGGCTTCCTCATACGCCTTCAGCTCTTTCTTTTCCCTAGCACTGAGCTTCTCCGTCTCCCCCTTGTCCAGCAGCCGGGTGTACTGGAAGATATAGGCTCCATATTGCTCGTAGTAGGCAGGTTCCTCGATACTGCCCGCCCACCCCTGGAAAGGAGTGCGCATCAGGGAATCAAAGACATAGATATGGAGTCCGGGATTATCCTGCCGGAGCTTGGTGAAATTTTCCAGCCGTCCGGCAAGCTCCGCTTGGCTTACCTCATGTTTCCGGGAGGGAATGAGGCCCCCGTAGAGCATGGAATCGGAGGAAATGACGGCAGACCTTGCCTTGGGGGCATTTTCCCTCAACCACTGCCAAAGCTCCTCGGGATGCCCCATGTTGGTGGCGTTGCTCAAGAGTTCCTTTGGCGGCAGCAAGAGTTCATAACCAGCGCTCTCCACCACCTCCACTGTCTGATGATAGGAAATGGGCCTGTCATCATGGGGAATGAACAGTATCCTGCCCCCCGCCGCATGGGCAGGAGTCCAGGGC
>CALGGN010000120.1 GCA_937915915.1 uncultured Selenomonas sp.
ATGACAGGAAAAGACTCGGCAAGGGCAAAAGGGAATTAATCAGTGTTTCCTTAAGTGCGCTCCTTTTCCGCTCTTGCACGGATCTCCTGCAAACGCGCCACCAAGTGCGTATTGAGTTTTTCCTCCAATTCCTCCAGCTCCGTGGAATCGAAGTCATAGCTCACATCCGGAATGTTATGAATGCGGGCTTCCCCCGAAAACTCATCGCGATACATGTTGTAATAGATGATGAAATTGCTCTCAACATCAAAATCGCAGTAGTCAATGATAATATAGGAGCCATTCGTGATTTCGAGAGGCTCCGAGGGGTGGATGAACAGCCCGAAGCCTTCCAGTTCTTTGGGAAGGCTCTTGCCGTATTCCCACTCCATGAAATGCTTTTCCTTTGCAATGCTGCCGATATGATCCGGATTGAAATGCGACAGATCCTGCAGCATTTGGTCGAACTGCTCTCGCAGAAGATGGTCGAAGCTCTCAAAGCTGCCCGTGATGTACTCCATGCGGCAGAATTCGATGAGCCCGATTCTCACCCGTACCTTGTATTCCTTCGTTTCCTCATGGAAATAGACGGTAGCGGAACGATGGCTATCGGGATTCACATAGCGGTACAGATCATAGACATCTCCCTCGATCCGCGTCAGGCGTTCCAAGCGGAATCCGTGCCAGATTTCCGGCAGTTCCGCCATGTATGCCCAATCCTTTGTTTCAGTCTCCACACGCTCTTTGGACGCGTCCTTCATTGCGTTCCTCCCGGATTCATCAATTCAGCGTTTCCCTACTTCAACGATCCAATGCTGCTCATGCCGTCAATGGTTTCCACCTGACTGGCATTCATATAATGTAAGTCAGACACGATGACTTGACGGATGTACTGTTTTTCCGGCTCCCCGTCCGGGAAGGTGAAATAACTGCTGGCAGAGTGCAGGACCATGGGTGTGCCCGCACTGTCCTGGCCGAGGTACAGCATGACGTGCAGTCCGTACTTGAAGAGCAATGCACCCGGAAGAGAATTTCTCACCCTCTGGTAACGCGCCGAGGTATCCAGTCCCGCCAAAGAGACTTTGACAGGCATCAATTCCTCCTGCTTGTCCGCGTCCCTTGGAAGCTCAATGCCCATGGTACGATAGACATCTCCTACGAAGGAAGAGCAGTCCACGCTCTCATCCTGCCCGCCCCATCCGTAGACATCGCCGAGGAACCGGAAGCCCTGCCGGATGAAATTGTTCTTTGTGCATGGCAGCCAGCCTAAATGCACGGTATCATCATCCTCCATGGGCACCAAAGACTCGCTCATCTGCATATTCACATTCACAGGTATCCTGGCGATCCATCTGCCGTCCTGCTTGGAGGAAGCTGCCAGCGGAATCACGCTGCCCATCTGGAATGTCACATACCATGCGCCGCCTACCGGCACTTTTTTCTTGTTTGCCGTCACGACCAAAAAATTCTTCGGAGCCACATATTCCATCCAATTCTTGCGCTCCGTGAAGGCGATTGCACCCATGGGTACCCAGCCCATATAATTCCGCGTAAGGGCGAACACGAACTGGTGATCGTAGCTCTCGGCCAGCACAGCCATGGGTTCTGCGGGGTCTACGGCAGTCCCCTGCAGATTGTCATAATGGCTGTCGAGCTCGTCCGGGGAGTTCAGCCAGCCGGCTGCTTCCGGCAGCAGCCTCATATCGATGCGCTGCGCAGCCACCGCATAGCGCACATTTTGCATGGCAGGAATCGCGTCAAGGTTGCAGTTCTTCTTTGCAAAATCAAAGCTGTATTGCGTGAGTCTCTTGCCGTTCTTGTAAAGTTCCGGCAGGCTCTCATCCGCATACCTCCCCATGACTGCCACGATCTTTTCACGGATACTGTCCGCAGACACCGTTTCCGGATACTTTGCCAAATCCGTCAGCCAGGAATTCGGCTGACGGATTTCCTGATTGACTGCCGTGATTTCTGCGGGTGTCAACAGCAAGGCATCACCATCCGCCGTGCGTTCCGTCCAATACTGCGCCGTCGCCCGCTCCCCCTGCACGGCAATAGAGTCCATGGCTCCCGCAACGGTTGTCGGCAGCGCCAAAAAAGCGAAAAGAACCGCTAAGGCGATCCATCTCAATTGCATACAAAAACCTCTCAAAATTCTGCATCTATTTTCAGATGATGAATACGCCAAAAGGATTTGTGGCGTGAAACACATTGTGTTATTCTGATATCATTCCGACACCGACAGCAGTCACCTGCGGAACCTCAACATCAAACGATATATCCATCTGCACTTCGGTCTGTGGCATAGGAGTCTCCTTCACACTGTAATCCTTCGGCTCCGCCTCTCTTGCCCGTGCCTCATCGTTTGCTGCCGATATCTCCTCGTCCTCTTTGTCATCCCGTTTGCGCCGATGCTCTGCCAAAGCGGCTGCGCTCTTGGCCATGGCGTAGAGATCCTTGTTGAACTCCATAAGTTCTTTCTCGTCAGCGGGAGAAACTTTTCTTCCATGCATGATTCGTGATGCTGTGGTCATGGCACGGGACATCTTGTCGTTAGCCTCTTTCATGGCATCACTGGCCTGACGGGCATTGGCCGCCTCATGCAGAAGCATGTTGTGCATGGAGACCGCTTGTTTTGCATCCTGAATCTGCCTGTTCGTGGCAATAAGCTGCTTTTTTACATCATCGGAGAGTACCACCTGCTTGCCATCCATCTCGATATATCCTTGTTCCACGGCGCGATGAACCATCGCCGAATTGGCAAAGGAGACGGAAAACCGATTCGTATCGCCCCGGCGTATGAAGCTGAATTCGACGTTGGGCGTGTTTTCCTTGGATTTTGCTATGCCCTGTTCCTTTTCTGTCCTGCTGAGTTCCTGCCCCGCATGGGAAATTTCCACCTGATCCGTCCGATTGACTGTCTTCTCGGCATTGCGTCCGGCAACATAGACGGCTGCGGCGGTTCTATCACCTTCGGGGATATACACAGAATCCTTCATGATGCGCTCGTGCATCGCCTTGGCCGTAGGCTGGCTGACATAGTAGTCACGCTCCGCTCTCGTCAGTTTTAGAATACGCATACTCCTCATCCTCCCTGCTCAACCCACAAATCAGTTCATCACTATGTATATCGTGTATTTCGAGAAAATATTAAGGAACCACTTCAGAAAGGTTTACTGATTTTGCACCCTTTTGATATATTCATGGCATACCTTACGAAGCATGGGGATATCCTCCCATGCAGTTTCCCACATTGCCTGTACATTCATTAAACAAGTCAAATCTAAAATTTATTTATGAACAGTTCCTAACTCATGTGGCAGCCATTCTGCTGTCCTGCACCCCCTCCTCTTGCCTGAATGATTTCTTTCGGATGCGCGGCTTCTCGCGTCCCACCAGATAGAGCGGTCTGCGCTTGACCTCCTCGAAAATGCGCCCGATGTAGACACCAATCAGCCCCAATGCCACCAACTGCATCCCGCCGAAGAATACCACGCACCCAATGACCGTGGACCATCCTGCAACAGCATCCCCAATCACAAACTTTGAAAACAGTACGTGAATAAAGATCAAAATGCTGATGAATGCGCAAAACACACCGGCATACAGCCCGAAGCGCAGAGGCATGGAGGAATAGGCCAGCACGCCGTCCATCGCAAGATGGAGCATCTTCTTCATGGAGAATTTGGAAGCTCCCGCAAACCTCGGCGGCGCCACAAACTCGATATAGGTCTGCCGATAGCCCATAGCGCTGATCATGCCGCGCAGAAAGCGCACATGCTCCCGATAATGGCGGAAAGCCCGCACGACCTTTGCATCCAGCAGACGGAAATCCGAACCGCCTTCTGTGATATGCGTTTCCGAAATATGATTCAGAAGCCAGTAAAAACTCCGGGAAGAAAAATTCTTGAACCAGGACACGCCCTCTGTCGTTTTCCGGATGGTCTGCACCACTTCGTACCCGTTTTCCCACGCTTTGACCAGCACGGGAATCAGCTCAGGCGGATGCTGCATATCCCCGTCCATCGTGATGACCGCATCTCCTTCGGAATAGTCCATGCCGCAGGTCAGAGCAAGCTGATGTCCCATGTTCCTGGAAAGCTGTATCGGCTGCACATGGTCATCCGCCTGCTCCAGCCGTTCCAGAATTTCCCAACTCCTGTCCGCCGACCCGTCATCCACGAAAATGAGTTCCCAGTCATAGGACAGTGTGCGCATCACATCACAGACAGCCTCATAGAAATGATCGATATTATCCTCTTCGTTATAGACAGGTACCACAATCGATAAAAGTTTCATTGTTTCATTCCGCTCCATTTTTGCATCCCGTCTTCCAGCCTGCATTTCAACACCATGCCTGAGGAAAATTCCTTCAGCAAAGTCCAGCTCCCTTCGGGAAGCATCTGCCGAAAGCGCTCATATCTCCTTTTGTCGCAAATCAAGTAAAGGTCTTGGTTCTTTGGAAGTTCCTCCAAGGAAACCGTCGGCATGCGGTTCCGGATCGCATCCCATTTTCTTTCGTCCTCGCTCATCTTTGCCATATCGGACGGCGCGACGATGCGATACATCTCATGTCCTGTATAGAATACCACCGACGTCATGTAAAGTCCATAATGTCCGACAAAATCCTGCGGCCCAAGCTGCAGCTCCTCCATGAGGTATCGGCCGATTTCCTTGCCGGAATTCTGTCTGCAAAGCGGGACAGCCACCAAAAAGGCAAGGGCGATGTAGAGAACGCCCATGACAGACACCATGCGCTTCAGCAGGAGCTCATGGCTTGCCAGCACATGCGCCGTAAGCAGTGCCCAAGGCATGAAGGAAGGCAACGTGTACGTCGGATACTTGGTTGCCATGCACTGATAAAACAAGGTAATCAGCAGCGCCCATAAAAGCAGGAAGAGCGTAACGGGCTCAACGCTCCTCCCCCGGAATTCCTTCCAATGCCGTTTGATTCCGTACAGCAGAGCAAAGGACCAGGGGCAGAATCCCACAAGAAAGATCACCGTATAATAGTACCAGACATCATATTTTGGATGCTCCGATACGGAGGCCCTGGTGAAATTATGATCTCCCAAAAATCCATGGAGGAAATCCGCGCCATGCAGTGCATACATGGGATAGTACCAAATGCCGATGACGAGCAAAAACAGCAGGGATCCGCCCAGCCAAGGAGCCTTGAGCAGCTTCAGCGGCTCCTTCCGCACGCACAGAAACACCGTCAGGATAAACCCCGGCAGCAGGATGCCGATGGGGCCCTTGGTGAGCACAGCAAGCCCCGCGAACAGAAAGCTCAGATAACAGAGTTTCCAACGATCATTCCGATATGCGAAGAAAAAGAACACGAGCACCGCATTGGAGAAGAACATGAGGGACATATCCGTCACGACGGCCTTCGCAATATACCAGTAGCCCACTGCCGTACTCAGAATAAGCCCCGCAAAGAAACCTGTTTTTTCATTGTAGACCTTTGTGCCGAAGCAATAGGTCAGAAGGACGCTCAATACGCTGAATACCGCCGGAAAGAATCTGGCGGCAAATTCATTCATCCCAAAGAGCCGGAAGGACGCAATCAGCTCCCAATAGAAAAACGCAGGCTTGTCATACCAGTATTCGCCATAAATGCGCGGAGAAACATAGTCCCCCGACTCCAGCATCTCTTTTGCCGTCAATACATAATTCGACTCTACGGGATCCGTGAACGCCAGCTGCCAATTCCCAAGCAAAAAAAGGAAACTGCTGAACAGTATCAGGATCCATAGATGCCTTGCATCGATTTCATGGAGCCTGTCTTCAAAAAATTTTCTCATTCCCGGCACCTCATCCTTTTCCTCTTGCCCGGCTATGGCACCCACCTGAAAAATCCTGCCACAGCAGTATATGCCATGGCAGGACAAACAAATTCATGCTTATTTTTCCTGCGGTTTTGTCTTCGCAGCGACGGCTGTGCGGATGGAAAGTTCCCTGAGCTGTTTGTCGTCCACGGCGGAAGGCGCATGGCTCATGACATCCGAGGCGCTCTGCGTCTTTGGGAATGCGATCACGTCGCGGATGGACTTGCGCTTTGCCATGATCATGACCAAACGGTCAAGGCCGAAGGCAATCCCGCCATGGGGCGGCGTTCCGTACTCAAAGGCATCCATCATGAAGCCGAATTTCGCACGAGCTTCTTCCTCGCTCAGACCGATTGCCTCAAAGACTTTTGCCTGAAGCTCACTGTTGTAGATACGCAAGCTGCCGCCGCCGATCTCGACGCCATTGAGCACCATGTCATAGGCAACGGCCTTCACACGGCCCGGTTCGCTCTTGAGATACTGAACATCCTCCTCACGCGGCGAGGTGAACGGATGATGCATCGCCTTCCAGCGCTTGTCCTCCTCGACATATTCAAACATGGGGAAGTCCACCACCCAGAGGAAGCTGAGCTTGTCGGGATCAATGAGTCCGCGGCGGCGTGCCATCTCAAGGCGCAGCTCGCCCAGCGCCTGTGCCACCACCAGCGGTTTGTCTGCAATGACCAGCAGCAGATCGCCAGTCTTCGCGCCTGTGGCTTTCTTGATTTCCTCGAAGGTCTCCTCCGAATAGAACTTCTTGAACGGAGACTTGATGCCCTCCTCCGTGTACTGAATCCATGCAAGTCCCTTCGCACCGTAGCCCTGCACATACTCCACTAGGCCATCCAGTTCACGGCGCGGGATATTTGCATAGTCCTCCACGTTGATGACCTTGACCTGCCCGCCATGTTCCAAGACGGACGCGAACACCTTGAAATCCGAGCCCTTCACATATTCGGAAATATCCATGAGCTCCATGCCGAAGCGCAGATCCGGCTTGTCGGAGCCGAAGCGCTCCATGGCCTCATCCCAGCCCATGCGCAGGAACGGTGTCTCGACTTTTTTCCCCATGGCTTTCTCAAAGATATCCTTGATGAGCCCCTCCATCAAGGTCAGGATATCTTCCTGATCCATGAAAGAAGTCTCGATATCGAGCTGCGTGAACTCCGGCTGGCGGTCTGCGCGCAGATCCTCATCACGGAAGCAGCGCACGATCTGGAAATACTTCTCAAAGCCCGAGACCATGAGCAGCTGCTTGAAAATCTGCGGCGACTGCGGGAGCGCGTAAAAATTGCCGGGATTCAGACGGCTCGGAACCAAGAAATCCCGCGCGCCCTCCGGAGTGCTCTTGCAGAGCATCGGCGTCTCGATCTCCAAGAACCCGTTTTCGTCCATGAAATCACGCATGATCTTCGTCACGCGATGCCGCAGCATGATATTCTTCTGCATCTCCGGGCGGCGGAGATCCAGATAGCGATAGCGCAGGCGGACCATCTCGTCCACATCCACGCCATCCTGGATATAGAAGGGAGGCGTCTTCGCCTTGTTCAGGATGCGCAGCTCCGTCACGACGATCTCGATTTCGCCTGTCTCCATATTCGGATTAATGGTCTCTTCGCTGCGTGCCCGCACCTTGCCGCGCACTCCCATGACGAATTCCGAGCGAAGCGTCTCCGCTTTATGGAACGCCTCCTCGCCCATTGCTGCCTCGTCAAAGACCACCTGCACCAGTCCGGAACGATCGCGCATATCCACAAAAATCAATCCGCCATGATCTCTGCGGCGCGACACCCACCCTGCCAATACGATTTCAGCATCCACATCCGACTTGCGAAGTTCGCCGCAATGATGCGTGCGCTTCATGCCTGTTAAAGTTTCCATCGAAAAATTCACCTCATACATTTATTTCACAAATAGATATTATGCTTATCATGCTTCCGAAAGTTCCCGCTTCAAGTAGTCGATTACTGTCCCCATTGCCAGCTTCTGCTGTTCGCTTTTCTGCAGATCCCTGCACACGACAGCCTGCTCCTTGATTTCATCTTCGCCAAGGATCAAGGCAAAATGGGCATCGGACTTTCCTGCCTGCTTCATCTGGGCCTTCATGCTGCGTCCTGCATAATCCATGGCGGCTCGAAGCCCTGCACGGCGGAGCCGTATCAAAAGCTCAAACGCAGGAGCCTGCGCCGCGTCTCCCAATGCTACGACAAATACATCCGTATCCGCCTGCCTTGCAGGGAGCAGATTTTGCTGCTCCAAAGCCAGCAGCACCCGTTCCAGTCCTGCCGCAAAGCCCACCGCAGGCGTCGGCTTGCCGCCGATTTCCTCGATGAGACCGTCATAGCGTCCGCCGCCTGCCACGGCGCTCTGCGCGCCAAGGGGCTCATACTTGATTTCAAAGGCTGTCTTTGTGTAGTAATCCAACCCGCGTACCAGACGGGAATCCAGCTCGAACGATACGCCCAGATCCTTCAGATATCCCTGCAGGCCATCGAAGTGCTCCCGGCATTCCTCGCAGAGACAGTCCGTGATCTTCGGCGCATCCTGCATGAATCCCTTGTCCGCATCCGCCTTGCAGTCCAAGATCCGCATGGGATTCTTGTCAAAGCGTGTTTTACAGTCATTGCAGAGGACATCCAGCTTATCCCGAAAGAACTCCTGCAATTTCTGGCGATAAACGGGACGGCACTTCGGGCAGCCCACGGAATTCAAGCTGAGCTTCAAGTCCTTCAGGCCCAAGGATTCCAGAAAGTCCAATGCCAACAGGATCGTCTCCGCATCCACCATAGGATTCTGTTCGCCCAGGGCCTCGATGCCGAACTGATGGAACTCCCGCATGCGCCCTGCCTGGGGGCGGTCATAACGGAACATCGAACCGATATAGAAGAGCTTGACCAGAGCGGTGTCCGCAAAGAGTTTGTTCTGCAGATAGGATCGCACCGCCGCCGCCGTATTTTCAGGACGGAGCGTGATGCTGCGGTTTCCGCGGTCCGTAAAGGTGTACATCTCCTTGTCCACCACATCCGTTCCCTCGCCGATGCCTCGATGGAACAACTCCGTATGCTCGAACATCGGCGTGCGGATCTCATGGTATCCGTAAAGCCCGCAAAGCTCACGGATCTTCTTTTCCACATAATTCCACGCGGCTGCCTGTTCCGGCAGGATATCCTTCGTGCCGCGCGGCGCATTTGTCAACAAAGGCCTTCCTCCTTACTTCCTCCTTATTTCCATATGCTTCTTCCAAAAGAAGCGAACGCTTTTCGATATAAACGTCAATATCCCGCAAATAGGTCAGGAGATCCTTCGCATGGAAGCTGGACTTCAAACGCCCCGCCCGATGGTCAACGACCTTGGTCGTCGACCATCGGGCGGGGCGTTTGAAGTCC
>CALGGN010000121.1 GCA_937915915.1 uncultured Selenomonas sp.
CCGAGATCTACACTCTTTCCCTACACGACGCTCTTCCGATCTGCAAGCAATTGACAAGTACCTCAGCAGCGACCAAATACAATCATGCAGGCAGCATGTCATTTTGTATGTAATCAAGCCCGCACTAACCCAGTTCTGTAAATATGCCCAGTATAGCGGGGCTTCTTCCATTGAAGAAATAAGCTATGCGCAAGTTCTCTCATATCATTCTTTTCTGGAAGGTTCTGTCGGTGTTTATAGGCAGAAGGAGGAATTGATTGGATATTTTTTGGACTATTTTGAGAGGGACAGCATGGTCGATCGTTTCACACTGTTCACCCATTATCTTCATAACGGCAAGCAATTTTACCTTGGTGCTTTATCGCCAGAACAGCAAATGCTCATAGAGGAACGAAGGGCGGACAGTTTATCTTTTCCATCTGATGAATTCTACGCTACCATACCTGATTTTAGCAACTCATTGGCAGACCACCATTATGGGGAGGGCAAGGTAATTGCCGCCACATATCATTTGAATGTACTGTATTCTTTCTTAGACAGCGCGCATCTGGGATACGACAGGGCCATTGTTGAGATCTGGTTTTCATGCCAAGGAGCAGGGGTTTTTGGTTCAAACGCAAAATCTGCCAGACGGACTTACGAGATGTATGATGACTATATCAACGAAGGCGACATTCTCCCACAGAAGCATTGGAGGCACAGGGGAACGAAATATGATATCCTTCCTAACTGGTGCAAAGAAAAGCTGGGAGCTTTTCTTGAAAAAAAGAGGAATGAGCGATGGGAAAAGTCTACCATCCAGATGATGGAAATATGTGCCGCAACTTTTTGCCACTATATAGCAAATGCAGGAATCACTTCATTCTCTGACTTGACTCCTGAAATCATAAAACAGTTCAATATAAGAGACGATGGCCATAAAACTCCGGAAGCAAAATCTGCATACAACGGACGGATAAGGAAGTTTCTCCAGTATCTCGAGACGGAAAAGGTCCTTCCTTATGGGATGCACCTGGCACTTCCACATATGGCAGCAAGCGGAGAAAAGATCGTAGAGGTTCTGGACAAGGAAAGCTTGGAAGCTTTTGAGAGATATCGATCCGGAGCCTCCACACCGCTTCAGTTGAGGGATGTCGCCATAATCCAGTGCGCACTGGATCTGGGGTTCAGAGCGTGCGATATCGTTGGCATGCGGATTTCTGACATCAGATGGAAGGACAGCTTTGTCCGCACGATACAGGATAAAACAAAGGCCGAACACTGGGCACCTATGATGAATCGTACAGGGAAC
>CALGGN010000122.1 GCA_937915915.1 uncultured Selenomonas sp.
GCAACCTTGCCATCAACGAGGAGCAAGCCAAGACCGTGCGGCTCATCTTCGGGCTGTTCATCGAGGGGCTGACTCCCTGCGCCATCGCCAATGAGTAGGTAACATTACATAGGACAAATACCTATAAAAAAGAAACCCTGTACGGGATATATGCTCCTTTGCCGCGAGTGTCGGGGGTGTCATCGAAGGTGATGGATTCAATAATGGACTTCCAGAAGCGCTGCTTGTTCTCACGGGTCAAGTTTTCGTAGGTATTGCGGAAGTCATTGTCATCGGCTACCGCTTGCAGGGCGTGGGGGATGGTCAGTGTGCGATCTATAAGGATGGAGAGTTCGGAGATTTCGAGGTTTATTTCTTTGTAGGCTTTTGCGTACTTGTCTTTATCCATCATTCCATCGAGATAGACATCCTCCAGCCTTGAGAGTTTAGCCTTGAGAGATTCCAGCCGCGCTTCAGGGCGGTCTTTGCTTTGCTGGAGGCGGCATTCCTCCAGCTTGACGATATGCTCTTGAATCAGGGATTGAAGGTTTTCGAGAAGGTAGCTTTCTATCTTGTCCTCATACATACCACGGGCAAAATGGCATCCGGGAATGCTTCGATTGACACGGGCGGGACAGGCGTATTGGAAATGCCATTGCCCATCGCCGCAAAGCCGCCGACCGCGATTCCCGGTGAGCCGTGCGCCGCATTGCGGGCAGCGCAGAAGCCCGGTGAACAGGTAAATCCTGCCCGTGGGCGTGGATTTGGCATTGCGGGAAAAGATATCCTGCACACGCAGGAACACGTCATGAGAAATCAGCGCAGGGACAAAATCGGGGATGCCATACAATTCGCCGATGTAGGCGCGATTGCGGAGAAGTTTGCGAACTCCGGCCATTTTGATGGAATGACCGAATTTTTCGTACACAAGACGAATCAGGGAACGAGCCGAACCGCCGTTTAATATATGCTGGAACATATATTCCACGATGGGGGCGGTCTTTTCATCCCGCACGGCGTGATGGTTTACCGACACGAGGCCGAGGGGAAGATGCCCGGACAGACATTCCTTCCTTGCTTTCTTGCCCTCGAACACATACTTGATTCTCTCACTGGTCTGGTCGCTCTCGTTCTGCGCGATGGAGAGTTTTAGGTTCAGCATCAGGATGCCGTTGGGCGTGGTGGTGTTGTATTGTTCGCGGGTGCATTCCCAATCCACGCCGTGGGCATCGAGTTTTTCCTTCACCTTGTAGAAATCGGCGATATTCCGAAACCAGCGGTCGAGGCATTTGATGATGATGATGTCCACAAGGCCCTGCTCCACGTCAGCGAGGAGCCGTTGCAGTTCCTTGCGGCGGGAGAGTGCTTTGCGGGCGGTCACGCCCTCATCGGCGTAGATGCCCATGACGATGTAGCCGTGTTCCTTGGCGTAGGAAAGGAGATCGGCGCGTTGCTCTCCCAGGGACAGCCCATGGCGGGCTTGCTCATCACTGGACACACGGATATAAAGTGCCGCTCTTTTTGGCATAATAAAAACACCTCCATGAGGGGTATAGAAAACCTGCCATGAAGGTGCTATAATTAGAACATCGAAGCCGGGAGCATCTTCATGGTCGCTTCTCGTTTGAGGAGCGTGGATTGAAAAAAACATGGTGTTTCGGGTGGTCAAGCAATACTGACAATATCGCTTGACTGTGGGGCCGCTTGTGTTGTCAGCGCAGGCGGCTCTTTTCTTTTGCATAATAAAAGGCACTGCCATGACTGACAGTGCCTTTGAACCCTTGCGGGCTAAGATAGAATCTGAACCCTTACGGGCTAAGATGTTATCTCAAGTATAAACTTGATAGCACTATTTGTCAATAGGCGTGATGCGGCTTGTGAGCCTTTTTACTATTTCGTTGTAAACATTTTTACTGACATATTTACGGGATTGCCACGATACCTTTTCTATTCGCATCTTGCTGATATAGCGAATCTGGTTCATAACAATAAAATTTCCTTTGCTCTTATCATTAGGATTTATAGCACCAATACCCATGTCTATGTTTGTGGGATGGATGCGAGTGCCGGGATTATAAGAGCTGATAGGGGCTACCAATATAACGCCAGAGGAAGGATTACTTTTCTCCAACGCTACGGCATAATGGCGGCCGCCAAACTCCTTGCCGACATTGAAGCCGAAATCCACCAACAATATCTCGCGTTGCTTATACTGCACAACAGAACGGAAGGAATCCTCCTTTGGCAGATACGATGTCCACTTTGACATCCATAGCAGAAGATTGCGAGCCGTTTTCATGTCCTTGGTCAGGACGGCCCCCTTGAACGCCATCAAAGTGACGATCGCCATCTGTTCCATGTCCTTTCGGTCTTTCCTCGTTTTGAGGGCGATTGGGCCTAGAAACTGAACAAATGACAGCAGTTCGTCTGCAAGCGGCTTATCAAGGCCAGATGTATCGGGAACTTCGCCATTCTCCATGTCCATGTAGCACTCATGCAGAATGGTGTGCATATTTTTGCCGAAAATCCTGTCTATGCAAGCTATAGCATCGTTGTATCGATTGTCAAAGGATAGAAAACCATCGGTCTTGGTAGTCAGGCGCAGGAGTTCCTGCCGTGCAATGTCGAACATATCAGGATTTTCCCCATAGAGCTTTGGAATGTGCTGAAAATAGGCATCATATCAAGTAGAGTTACGTTCTTACTCATAACATCATCCTTCCTTCGCCGCCCGTCATGGGCGGCTTTTTTTGTTGCGGCGGTTTGCCTTGCTTATCCTGATGAGATATAGCGTGATGCTGTAGTAGTTCTTGTGCTTTTCTCCAAGCGAAGCTGGCGGATGATTTCCCATTCCTCGTCGCTCACACCATCAGGCGTGTCCGAATCGGACACGGGCGGCGCATCGGCGGGCGGTTTGTCCACAGGTGTGGGCGGCTCTTCGTCTTTGGCGGCGGGGGCGGCTTTCCTCTCGGCGATCTCGGCGGCAAGGCTCTCGATGTACTCCTTGACAGTCTTGCGCTTGTCCGGCGGCAGAGCCATATAGCCCGTGACGATGGCCTTCATGGTATCGTCCACGCCCATGCGAGTGAGGTAGGTATCAAAATCCGGCATCTCCTGCTCGCTTTTGCCCGTCAGTATATAGTTGGTTCGATCGATTGGAAAACTGCGGGCAGAATTTAACGCAGGAATCACAAATCTTGTTTATAACATCTGTCGGTATGAGTTTTTGAACCGACAGTGTTTCGTTATAGGATAAGTGCGCCCATTTTGAGGCAATCACCCTCAAAATGGGGAATAAATAAGGGATTTGTAGGTCGGATTAGCTTGTTTGATGGATGTTTTTTCTACTGACGCAAAAATTTTTACCGGATATGAGCAAGCCGTTGTGGAAAACAGGGTTTATAGAGGTTCCCATAAGTCAATTGCTGGATGGTCTTTCGTTTGAAGATGTGGAATTTATTTTAGCGAAGATTCAGGATGATCTGCCTCGTGGAGCTGTTTATCATGGAATTGTTTTTTCTCCAAGTTGAATGCATCCCGCATTTTGAAGCGAATCTCAACGAATTTTGACACATAATCATTGGGGGATTTTAGTTCGCTTTCATGACTACGAAGATACATAAGCACCAATTCCGTTATAGGGATATCAGGCAATACGAAGATTTTCTTTTTAACTTCTGACATCGAACAATCCTTTCTTAATTTCAACCTTGTATATTCATTTCTGCCATCAATGCCCTTTGCAGGGTCTTTGAGAAGTTGATTTTACGACTTACAGCCATATCATTCAGCCATTTGGGAATGGTCAGGGATTTGCGGATTGCCTTGTCAAAATGGGTACGGGCGTATTCCTCGACATCGACAGAAACCATGCTGATGAAGCGGTCATCTTCGCCGTAGTCATCATCCTCGTCATCCTCACAATGGATGTCGATTTTATCAATGGGCGTTGGCTGGGGGATTTCGTTCCCGTCCATTTTTTCCGAGTGAAGATACCCAGCGAGACAATCGACCGCCATTGCCGTTGCTTCTTGCATGGTATCGCCGCAAGTAGATAGATGGTTGAGGTCGGGGAATACTACCGAATAATGGCCGTTTTTTTCGTGGAAGAAAATTGCCGGATAAACACTAAGCACAAATACTACCTCCTTGTCGTTAAAAAGAGGGGGCGAGACCAGGATTATTTCAACCCGGCCTGCTTCAAGATGGAGTTCACGGTTTTCTTGTCCAAATCCTTGGGCTGGGAATGAAAAGGTATTGTAACCTTTCCGGGTTTCGTTGGGTGCTTGTAATGATGGTGTGAGCCTTCGATTTTTACCAGAACCCATTTATCCTTCTTGATTTTTGTTTCCATCTCTTTCGGTGTCATGCTACATCGCCCCTTACAAGTATATATTAACATTTTATACGCATTAAGTCAATACGCATAAAATAAATACACAAAGAAAAATTTAGAAAGGAGGCG
>CALGGN010000123.1 GCA_937915915.1 uncultured Selenomonas sp.
GTCTTTGGTGAGGGAGTAGCGCTTTATCAGCTGTTCCACTGCTTGGGAGGGACTGGCAGAGAGATCTTTGACAGTGGCAATCAATGACCGTATGGCATCGCTGCGTTCCTCAGCCCTGCCTTCGGCCTTTGCTTCCTCCCGTTCCTCGATAATTTTCATTTCATAAGTCATATAGTCCACCTTCTCCTTTTCAGTATTTTTCAGCTCTGTGATGAGATTTTGCACTTCATCAACCCATTTATCCTTCACAGGCAGCCCATCCACGAAGGCAAGGAAGTTTCTTACCTCCTTGGATACGTCGTTGAGAGTTCCCTTCGTGCTCAGGAAAATCTTTGAGGCACCGTCATCCAGTATTATTTTCTTGTCCTGTTGACACGTATTTTTGAAGGTAAAGATGTGGCGGTCACTGTTGAAGAGACGGAAGGGACAGATGAATATGATAATAGATTTCTTCAGCTGGTGATACTTGAAGCCAACCTGCAGGGCACCGAAGTCGATAACTGACTGATAGTAGCGGATGCGACGTCCAAGAGTAGCCTCAGGGTAGCGGCGAACTTGCATCTCTATGTCGTATATGGTGTTTTCGTCATCTTCCACATAGACATCAAGGCGTATGCCTTTGCTCTCGTATCCGGTACTAATGGCATGTTCTGTTTTTGGCTCCATGAGCTTCCGAATTTTTATGCCGAGTATTATTTTAGCAAATTGGAAGATGATGTCAATATTGGAATGATGTAAGAAGCAACACTAATAATAAACAATAAAATATATAGAGGTGAAAATTTTGATAAATAAAGGAAGAGTTTATTGGATAACCGGCCTGTCCGGGGCGGGCAAGACTACCGTGGGCGGCATGCTGTTTAAGCGCCTCAGGGATGAGAAGGCTAACGTTGTGCTGCTGGACGGCGACGTGGTGCGGAAGGCCTTTGGCAACGACCTTGGTTATACACGAGAGGATCGTCATGAAATGGCTATGCGATATTCCCGTATCTGCCGCATGCTTTCTGAACAGGGGATAGATGTGGTTTGCTGCACCATTTCCATGTTCGATGATGTGCGGGACTGGAACAGGGAGAATATTGCGGAGTACAGGGAAGTATATTTGCGGGTCTCCCGTGAGGTCCTGGCTCAGCGGAACCAGAAGGATTTGTATGCCTCGGCGCAGGATGAGTTGGTTGGGTTTGGAGTGACCATGGATGAGCCTAAGCAGCCTAATTTGGTGCTGGACAATGATGGCATGCATTCTCCTGAGGAAGCGGTTGAGGCTATATGGAAGGAATTGGTGAAATGAGCAGGACGGTCTACACATGTTTTTGCACGGATGTCATACATGAGGGGCATCTTAATATCATCCGCAAGGCACGGGAGCTGGGAGATGTCACGGTCGGCGTCCTCTGTGACAGGGAGATGATACGTTATAACAGGTTCCCAATCAAGAATACCGAGGAACGGGTAGCCATGGTCAAGGAACTGCCGGGCATTAAGGATGTTATTGTGCAGGACACCATCATGTATGGCGGTGTGGTGGCAAAGCTTCATCCGGATATCGTGGTCCATGGGGATAACTGGCGCAATGGTCCCATGTCTGTTATCCGTGAGGATCTGCTTGCTCTTTTGGAGCAATATGGCGGTCAGTTGGTTGAAGTTCCTTATACGGTCAATGAAGGCGTGCAGAAAATCGATCGCAAGACCAGAGAAAAGCTGTCCATGCCCGAATTGCGCAGGGCAAGGCTGAGGCGGCTCCTGGAGCTTGTCCCCATCGTCAAGACCATCGAGGTCCACAGCGGTCTTACGGGACTCATAGCTGAGAAGACGCTGGTGGCAGTGGATGGCGGCATCGACCAGTTTGATGCCATGTGGATCAGCTCCCTTTGTGACAGCACTGACAAGGGAAAACCGGATATTGAGCTGGTGGACATGACCAGCCGTTACCGCACGATCAATGATGTCATGGAGGTCACTACCAAGCCCATCATTTTCGATGGGGACACCGGGGGGCTTATCGAGCACTTCGTATATACCGTGAGATCGCTTGAGCGCATGGGGGTATCGGCTGTCATCATCGAGGACAAGGTGGGGCTAAAGCGCAATTCCCTGTTCGGCACTGAGGTGGAGCAGACACAGGACACCATCGAGCATTTCTGCCAAAAAATTGCTGCAGGCAAGAGAGTGCAGCTATCTGATGATTTCATGATCATTGCCCGCATCGAGAGCCTCATCCTGGGCAAGGGGCAGGAAGATGCCCTGATGAGGGCAAGGGCCTATGTGAAGGCCGGGGCAGACGGCATCATGATACACAGCCGAGCCAAGGATCCGGAGGAAATCCTTTCCTTCTGCGATGCATTCAGAGCGGAGGATAAGGATACGCCCATTGTGGTGGTGCCGACGTCCTATAATGCCATAACCGAAAAAGAACTGGCGGCGCATGGCGTGAATATCGTCATCTACGCCAACCAGCTTACCCGTGCAGCCTTTCCGGCCATGGAGAGTGTTGCCAAGGAGATACTGAAGCATCATCGTGCCAAGGAAGTAGATGAGCATCTGCTTCCCATCAAGAAGATCATCACGATGATTGATGAAATCTGATATATGTTTCGGAGGGATACAAAATGACAGCAGAAAACGAAAAGATGGGAAAAGATGTTGACTTGCAGGAAAGGGTGCGCCTGAAGAAGGCCAACCGGGAAAATCTCTACAGCCTGGAGCCTCCCTTCCCCAAGAGCAATTTCCTGATGGAACTGTCCAACGTATGCAATCACGCCTGTATTTTCTGTGCGCATCAGAAAATGCAGAGGAAAGTAGGGAAGATAAATCAGGAGCTTGCCTTCGACATCCTGCAGCAGGCTTATGACCTTGGGACAAGGGAGGTGGGCTTCTATGCCACGGGAGAGCCTTTCCTGGTGCCGGAGCTGCCGGAATATATCAGGAAAGCCAAGGAGATAGGCTATACATATGTCTATCTGACCTCCAATGGTTCCGTAGCTGCGCCGGAAAAGATCCGGGCAGTTATAGATGCCGGACTGGACAGCATCAAGTTTTCCATCAATGCCCCCCAGAGAAAGCTTTATGAGTTCATCCACGGAAGGGATGATTTTGACGCGGTGATGGAGCATCTGAAATATCTTAACCAGTACCGCAGGGAATCCGGCAAGGATTTCAAGATCTATGTGACAGGCATACTGACCCGCTTCACGGAACAGCTCCAGGATAAATACCATGAGCTCTTTGATGAACTGGTTGACCAGGTAGTGTTCAAGTTTGTCTACAATCAAGGCGGTTATATGCCTGAGATAGACCCGCTGCTTCGCTGCGAATGCGACCACGAAGAGCGCAGGAGATGCAACCTGCCCTTCGATGCCATTTCCGTGACTTGCGAGGGGTACCTCTCTATAGAGAATGCCGATTATGAGAACATGCTCATCGTGGCCGATCTGAATAAGGTGTCTTTGAAGGAGGGATGGTACGGTGATGTCATGAAGGAAATGCGCCGCAAATTCATGGAGGACGACCTGGGAGGCACTCTCTGTGATGGCTGCGTCCACCATGACTGCCGCCCTGCCAAGGCCATCCTGCCGGAATATTCCTCAGTTCAGGGCGAATATTCCTTCACTGACGAAATGGTGAGGAAAAGGATAGAAGAGTCCAGCCTGAAGGTTTATGTGCCCATGGCGGCAGACATTGTGCATCCTGGCCATATCAATATCCTTCAGACCGCTGCCCGTTATGGCAGTGTGACGGTGGGGCTGTTTACGGACGAAGCCATTGCCTCTTACAAGAAAGCTCCCTGCATGGCCTATGACCAGAGAAAAGTCGTGGTTGAGAACATCAAGGGGGTAAATCAGGTGATTCCCCAGCTTACCAAGGATTACGAAGAAAACCTCAGAAAGTTGAAGCCCGACTTCATGATTCACGGCAAGGATTGGCGGGAAGGCCCTTTGGCCAGGGTAAGGGAAAAAGCCATTGCCACGATGGCAGAATGGGGCGGACAGGTCATTGAGCCGGATTATACCCAGGGGGTATCTTCCTCCATGCTGAAAAAGAAAATGGCAGAATGATTTTGGGAGGAACAATGAAGGTTGAAGATTTTCTGGAAGTAATGCAGTCAGAATTTTTCACAGGGGTGCCAGATTCACAGCTCAAGCCCTTGTGTAATTATCTTATGAATACCTACGCCATAGACCCAAAGCATCATCTGATTGCCGCCAACGAGGGCAACTGTACCGCCTTGGCAGCAGGCTATCATCTGGCCACGGGCAAGGTACCCGTGGTCTATATGCAGAACAGCGGCGAGGGCAATGTCATAAATCCTGTTGCATCTTTATTGAATGACAAGGTCTATGCCATCCCCATGATTTTTGTCATCGGCTGGCGCGGGGAGCCGGGAGTTCATGACGAGCCGCAGCATATCTACCAAGGGGAAGTGACACTGAAACTTCTGGAAGATATGGATATAGCGAGTTTCGTCATTGGCAAGGAAACCACCGCGGAGGAATTGCGGGCGGCGATGGGACGGTTCCGTCCCCTGCTGGAGTCAGGCAAGCAGGTTGCCTTTGTGGTGCGCAAGGGAGCATTGTCTTATGAGGGCAAGGTGGCCTATAAAAATGATAACAAAATGCTCAGGGAAGACATCATAAAGCACATTGTGGCGGTCAGCGGCGAGGACCCTATTGTCTCCACCACGGGCAAAGCCAGCCGCGAGCTCTTTGAAATTCGTGAGGCAAAAAATCAGGGGCACAAATATGACTTCCTCACCGTAGGCTCCATGGGGCACAGTTCTTCCATTGCCTTGGGAATAGCCATCAACAAGCCGAAACAGAGGATTTGGTGCATAGATGGCGACGGGGCTGCGCTTATGCATATGGGGGCCATGGCTGTCATGGGGAATGCAAAACCTCAAAATCTGGTGCATATCATCATCAACAACAGCGCCCATGAGACAGTGGGCGGCATGCCAACGGTGGCAGGCAGCATTCAACTTACCGCTATAGCTGAAGCTTGCGGCTATGACACAGCGGAAAAGGTGGAGGATTTTGCAGCCCTTGACAATGCGCTGAAGAAAGCGAAGGAAGCAAAGGGACTGCATTTCATAGAGGCGGCCTGCGCCATTGGCGCCAGGGATGACCTTGGAAGACCTACCACTACGGCAGTTGAGAACAAGGAAAACTTCATGGCGTATTTGCAGGGACTTGAGTGAATTGGGGGCGATTGTTTGCAAATAGATATGCAGGCAGCAATACAGCATTTGGAGCAGGCAGAACGCATTCTTTTGACCGCCCATGTTCACCCCGACGGCGATGCCATCGGCTCCTGCCTGGCTCTATGCCATGTGCTGAAAAAAATGGGCAAGCATGTGCAGGTGGTGCTGGATGACCATATGCCGGACATCTACGATATCCTGCCGGGGTTCAATGAGATCAAACGCTATGACGGTGAGACTCTGGCAGCAGATTTGGTTGTGCTGCTGGATGCCCGCCCCGGCAGGGACGGCAGGATTTGTTCGTCTGTCTCTGCCCCGGTGCTGAACATCGATCACCATGCCTCCAATGACTGTAGCACAGATTTTGCCTATGTGGAGCCGGAGGCTGCTGCCACGGCGGAAATACTTTATGGCCTTTTCCGAGAGTGGGGGATAGTAATTGATGAGGATATTGCTTCCTGTCTTTACACGGGCATAGCTACGGATACAGGTTTCTTTGCTTTCCAAAATACCAAGCCGGAAGCGCTGGAAATCTGTGCCGATCTTCTGCGGGCAGGTGCAAAGCCCGCAGAAATTGCCTCTGCAGTACGGAGAAAATCCTTCCACGAGGTGGAGGAACTGGCCAGGGGTCTTGGCACCATGGAACGTTTCGCCGATGGCAGGGCTGTGGGGATTTTCCTGGATGAGAGCTTTCTGGATTTGGAGCTTACCGATGACCTGATAGATATGGCCAGAAACATTCGAGGAACGGAATTGGCGGTGCTGCTGAAAGCAGAGGGGGAGGATTCTTGCCGGGTGCGCATGAGGTCTGAGGAGCTGGATGTGTCAAAGCTGGCCGAAGCTCTGGGAGGCGGAGGTCACCGGGAGGCGGCGGGGGCTACTATAATGAGTAATTTTCATCAAGCTAGAAAAATATTTATGGAGAACGTGCATAGTTATTTGAATAAGAAAGACGTGGAATTTTAGAAAAATGATTAGGGCGTGTTGATTAATGTATCCTGAATTATTCATATTTCCCACAAATCCAGAAAAAACACCAAGCTTTCCACTAGTGTAATAAACTTGCAATCCTACAAATAGAGGATCCCTCCGTTTTGCGAAGCTCGATTTTGTATACCACGCGGCGCTCCTTGCTCCATGATTTTGCAGCATAGCGGAACTCACCAAAGCGTGGCGGGAAATCTTCTTTGCCTGCACTATTTTCCATGTATGCTGCCACTGCCAGATTGGCCAAACGAAAGTATGTCAAGAGAATTTCATGAATGGATACTGAAAAGAGCGATAGCAGTCATGGAAAGGGGAGAAAAGGAGCCAGTAGATGCTGACGGCAAACCGATGAAATTGGTGGAATGCCTGTTCCCGGATTTGCAGCCGGGACAGAGGTTGTTTGAGTGCTAAGAAGAAAAAACTCCCGCCGTAGGGCGGGATCGGGTTTACCAGTTGGCCTGCACAGCGGCCTGGGTCTGGCTGCGGGTGGCTATTGATGTGCAAACATCATTTCCAAACGAGGGTCATATTTTGCAAATTTGCGCAATTCATCCCCTGTGGGCCAGCGGTAACCATTCATCATGTAGTTGCACCAATCATATACATCATAATGCATGACGTATTGGGCACCGTCATAATCACGGCATTTTTCAATCAACCCGCTGCCACGAATCAGCTTCTTACGCTCTTCGCGAGAATAGCCACGTTCTTTAAGAATACGCATTATGGTACCAAAGTATTTTTGTATTTCCATCCTAAATCCGGCAAACAGCATTATAAATCCACCTTTCTGATATTCGAGATGTGATTGACAGCATGATTGGAGAGTACAACCCACTGCCAGCCATTAGGGTTAATATGCACCTTGCTAACGGCTTCTTCAAAGGTGAGAAGTTTTGCTCTATAGCGGGCGTACATTCGCGAAACGCCGGAATCAGCCATGGGGCCGTATATGCAATCGTAATCAGTTGGGGGAAGGATTCCGAAGCGGTTCTTGATGATAAATTCGGCCCATTCTTTTGTTGGAGAGTCAAACCCCTTTACCTTTAGGCCGTTATCATTGAGTTCCATGCTCAGTACGCAAGGGGCTATAGTATTTCTTGCCCATTCTATAGCTTGGGCAAGGCGGGGTGTAGTATAAAAGCCCTGGCCAAAGTCCATGAATGGCCGGCCTACGGTAATAGAAATGCCATTTGAAAGTATTTTTTCAGCACTGAAGACATCTGTGCCATGGTAAAGAATCAAGGTGGGAAATCTCCCTTCATAGCAATATTCTTACTATTATTTTAGCAAATGGGGAGGGTTTGTCAATATGAGGGGATTTGCC
>CALGGN010000124.1 GCA_937915915.1 uncultured Selenomonas sp.
CTTCCCCTCAAGGGGAAGGCTTTTTCTTTCGTGGGTATAGCAAACGATAAGGGGCTGGCTTTTTTATGGACAAGGAAAAATTGAGGAAGTTCGTTGCCGAGCGTTCGGGAAGGTGCAGGGTGCTGGTGGTTGGGGATGTCATGGTGGACAAGTACTACTATGGCGATGTGACGCGGTTTTCCAGCGAGGCGCCTGTGCCTGTGGCGCATGTGATCGGGCAGAAGGTATCGCTGGGCGGCGCTGCCAATGTGGCACATAATCTTGCGCAGCTTGGCTGCCAGACCTCTATCACGGGATTCGTGGGAAGTGATTCGAACTGCGAGAGCCTTTTGGAGCAGTTCACGCTGAACGGCATCGAATGGCGAGGGCTGGTCTATACCGATAAGCCCACGACGGCAAAGGTGCGCATCATGAGCGGGCACTACCAGATGTTCCGTGTGGATTTCGAGGACTCCTCGCCACGGGACAAAGAGTTCACGGACAAGATGGAGGACTATATCAGCCGGCGGCTCAATGAGAGCCTGGATGCCCTTGTCATTGCGGATTATGAGAAGGGGGTCTGCACCGACAGGTTCTGTCAGCGCATGATCAAGGAGGCGCATGCGCACGGCGTTCCCGTGATCGTGAATCCCTACGGCTTGAATTGGCTCAAGTACGCCCATGCGGACTATGTGACACCGAATGTGAAGAAGCTCAACCGCATTCTCCTGGAGCCGATCCAGAGAAAGGACGATCAGCAGGCGGAGCGTGCAGGGCGCTATGTGATCCGGAAGTTCAATATCAAAAATGTGCTCACGACACGGTCCGAGGCCGGCATCAGTCTCGTGGGCGAGGACCGCTCCGTGCATATCCCGACCAAGGTGCAGGAAGTCTTCGACAGCGCCGGTGCCGGTGATACGGTCATTGCGACTTTCGCGATGGCGCTCGCGGGCGGCTTGAAGCCGGAGGAGGGAGCCTATCTGGCGAATCTCGCGGCCGGTGTGGTCGTGGGAAAGGCAGGCACCTACGCCATCCATCGGCAGGAGCTTCTGGATGCGCTGGAGGCGGCGGATGCCTGATTCTTTGACGGAAGTTTTCTTTGAAAATACTGTATACTTGCGCACTTTTGTTGATTTTTGCCATGGAATGTGTACAATAGAGAAGGACTCAAGTATATAGGGAAACACTGATAAATTCGGCGTTTCCACAAATCAGAAGGGAGAACTTGCGGATTATGTCTATGAGTATGGCTGCTTCTCACGCAGCGAACAAGCGATTGAAGGATGCAATCTTTGGGGCGAGCGCCGCATGCCGTGAGGCTGCGGAGAAGTACGGGGCGGACAAGGTCACGAATGCGACGATCGGCGTCATGATGGATGAAGAGGGCAAGCTTGCCTGCCTGCCGACCATGGAGAGAGTCTATCGCTCGATGGATATGACCGAGCTGACGGCCTATGCGCCGATTTCGGGACTGCCGGATTATCTGGATGCGGTCATCGATCTGACCTTTGCGGACCAAAAGCCGGAGGGGTATTTCGGCGCTGTCGCGACAGCCGGCGGCACAGGAGCCATCCATCATGCCATCGCGAACTATGCGGAAAAGGGAGATGCGGTGCTGACCTCGGACTGGTTCTGGGGCACCTACAATGTCATCTGCCAGGAAGTGGGCTGCCGTTTGGAGAACTATCGCCTGTTCGATGAGAAGCAGGAGTTCAATTTTTCGGATTTTGCGGCGAAGGTAGAGGAACTGCTCAAAACGCAGGAATCCCTGCTGGTCATCATCAACACGCCCGCGCACAATCCGACGGGCTTCAGCCTGACGGAAGCGGACTGGGATCAGGTGCTGGCGCTCTATCGGAGCTATGCGGCAAAGGGAAAGCGCATGAGCCTGCTGGTGGATATCGCATATATCGATTATGCCGGCGAGAAGCATGAAACGCGCCGCTTCATGCAGAAGTTCAGCCATCTGCCGGAAAACATCCTCGTGATGTTCGCTTTCAGCATGTCCAAGGGCTATACGATGTACGGACAGCGCACGGGCGCATTGATCGCCGTGTCTTCCAGCAAGGAGGTCATTTCCGAGTTCCAGGAAATCAATAAGTATACGAGCCGTGCGACTTGGTCCAATATCAACCGCGGTGCGATGGGGCTTCTGGTGAAGCTTCAGCGGGATGCCTCGGCTTTGGCGCAGTTCGAGCGGGAGCGGACAGATTTCTATCGGCTGATCCAGTCGCGGGGCGACCTGTTCATGCAGGAGGCGAAGGCCTGTGGGCTGAATGCGCTTCCTTACAAGGGCGGCTTCTTCCTGTCCGTTCCCGCGGCAGATCCTGCGGCTGTCTGCGACAAGCTGCATGAGGACTTGGTCTTTGCAGTCCCCCTGAAGCTCGGCGTGCGCGTTGCGGCCTGCTCCGTGTCCACGGCAAAGATGAAGGGAATCGCGGAAAAAATGAAAAAGGCATTGGACGCGATTGAAGGATAGAGCATTACAGTGTCATTCACCTACACGTTGCCCCAACGTCTGAGCGGTTCACCGAGTAGATGAATGACCTTTGTATACAAGCTGATCGACTTGTCCGGCAAACTTTTCAACTGCGGCGTGTCCTCCATACTGTAAAAGGCTAAAGAACGCGAATCTTTTGAAACTTTTACGAAACGAACGTGGCAAGAGATGGAATAGGTATTGAAGGATTTGTTTTTTTTCGATACAATAGAGCATGGGAGAGGAAAAACATTGTAATGAATGGAGTGAACAGAATGAGAAGGGATTTTGCAAGGCTTTTCTGCCTGTGCATGCTTCTGCTGGGCATCGTCGCTGTCCGGCAGCCCTCCGCAGAAGCCGCAGAATGGTTTTGGCTGAATTCGGATGCGAAATATACGAAGTATTTCGAACCGGATACGGTCAAGGTCGTGCACAAGGCTGTCACGAAGCATGGGGATGTGCCCACGGAAATCGAGGGATGGACGAAGACGACCTACAGCTACGGGGGGGCAGCGGATACCATCAAGAGCTATGGGCTGCAGTCCCTGCTGCCGAATCCGAATATGCTGTCCTACAGCTTGGCGCTCCTGCGGATCAATCCGCAGAACCGCACCATCCAGTATGCGCGCGAGGATTTTTACGACTCGTCGGGAAAGATTGTTTGGTCGAAGACAGATGGACGGGTCAAGGAGATCAATTCACAGTCCTTTGATGAGGAATTCTATACGGCCATCGTGGACGAGGTCTTCCGTCATGGGGAGACCAAGCGGCGGCTTGCCGAGGATCGCTGGATTACGCTCTGGGAGCATACGGCTGCCAACGGCATCACGACCACAGCGACTGCGGATACGACGACCATGCGCATGAAGGGTGCGAATCTCATCGTATGGGAATGGGACGAGTCCAAGAATTCCAGCGGCGGCGTGACAGAAATCAAATTCATGAAGAAATCCGTGAATCTCGCGCAGGGAACGGAGCGCATCATCATGGCGGACCGCTGGGTGGCGAAGGTCGGCTGGACGGACTTTGTGGATGAATACAGCGGCAAGTACCGCATGATTGAGGAAAAAGCGCCGGATTATAAGGGACTGGAGCGGCTTCGTGCCTTTGCCAAGGGCTATTCCACATGGGTGAACCGCTATTCGATTGAATCGTGATGGATGATTCGTTTCTTAGCTGCAAGGGAGATAAAATGTTCCTTGCAGCCTTTCTTTTTTTTGCAGTCTGTGTTATAATTCTTTTCGTTAAGTAAAGCGATAAAGAATAAAAATCGCAAAAGAAGAGAGGAGAACACCATGGTAAATCCAAAGCTGAGGGATGAGCTCAATGATCAGCTCTGCCATGCGGTATTGGAACTGTCCAACGTGGAGGAATGCTACCAGTTCTTTGAGGATATCTGCACAATCGGCGAGCTGAAGGCCATGTCCCAGCGGCTGGAAGTGGCAAGGATGCTCCGGGACGGGCATACCTATGATGATATTGTGGAGCGCACGCATGCGAGCACCGCGACGATCAGCCGCGTGAAGCGCTGCCTGAACTACGGCGCGGATGGCTACGGCATCGTGCTCGGCCGCTTGAACGAACAGGAGAAAATACCCTCATAAGGAACTGGTAATAAATAAATTTTAAGATAGGACGCAGGATAAATCTTCATAGGCTAGGCGGAGG
>CALGGN010000125.1 GCA_937915915.1 uncultured Selenomonas sp.
CAGTAGAGATGAAACTTGGAAATGTCAAAAAGATTGCCCTGCTCATGGGCGTGGCCGGGACGTTGTATAGTCCCATGTGTGTATTTGCGGCAGAGAAACCGACAGAGGATGTCCATAAGGAGAATATCGAGGCTGTTGAGACAGTGAAGAAAGATACGGCCAGCGCAGAGGAAATGCGGCAGAAAATCGCCGACCTTGAACAGCGGCTTGCCGAAGAGCAGGAGAGCCAGGAAAGATTCTCACAAATCTTGGAACGATTGGAACGGCTAGAGATCAAACAGGCATCTGCTGCACCGTATCCTGCCGCCAACCAGTCCATCTATCTTGTCAATCCCGGCGAAGGGGAGAAGGTAAGCTATACACAGGATGCCGCCAACAGCCAGGGCAATTCCACCATGGTATTCCGCTATGCCCCCAATCAGCTCTATAAGATTTACTGCCGGGTGGGGTATCTCACGGATTTGTCCCTCCGCAAGGGGGAGACGATTTCCTTTGTAGGTGGCGGTGATACAAGTGCTTGGGCGGTGAACACCAGCACGGTGGACGGCGTTCCCCATCTCTATGTGAAGCCCACGGTGGACACTTCCACCACGAATCTCATTGTCACCACGGACAAGCGGAGCTATCAGCTCATTCTCACCACCAGCAACTGGTACAATCCCATGGTTTCATGGACTTACGGCTTGGAGGACAGGGAAGCCCTTCGTTTGCAGAAGGAGCATGACGAGCGCACCCTTGTGGGAACCTTTTCCGGCAGTCTGGAATCCCTGCATTTCGGCTATAAAATTTCCGGCAACTCCGAAACCAAGCCTTCGGTGGTTTTTGATGACGGACAGAAAACCGTGCTGAAGTTCGATAAGCTCCCATCCCGTATTCCGGCACTTTTCCTCAAGGAGAAGGGCAAGAAAGGCGTGGCTCTGGCCAACTACACCGTTCGCGGGAACTGCTACATTCTTGACCGGGTGGCAAATGAATTGGAACTTCGGCTGTCTGATACGGAGACGGTGAAAATCAAGCGCAAGGGATAAGGCGCAGGGAGGAGGATACCCTTGGAAATGTTCAAAGGACTGTTCCAGCTCCTGATGAAAAAGCTGGGACGGAAGAAGAAAGACCCGGAGGCACAGGAGAAGGAGGAGGAAATCGCCTCTTTTTCCATGAATGAGGGCAAGCCGGATCAGGTATTCGGCGTGAGGCGGGAAATCGTCAACGGCATAGGGATTTTCTTTATCGTGATTTTCTGTCTCGCCTTTATTTTCGCCACGGGGGACGATGAGGAGGAAACCGTGAAGGATAACACGCCTACGGTTTCCGACGCAGATATTGCCAGCCTGAAGAAGCCGAAGGATTTGCCCAATGACTACGAAACCCTTGCCAAGCAAAACCAAGCGGCCAAGGCAGAGGCGGCTAAGACTCAGACGGCACAGCAAGATACAAAGCCGAGGGAAGCAACTGCGGCCTCTGCACCGACACCTGCTCCCGCCACTGCGCAACTACCGAGAAACTATTCGGCAGCTCCCGTGATTCCCGTGCAAACCGCAACAAAAGAAAACAGTGCGCCGGAAGTACCGAAGAATGACCGGTACAAGTCAGCCATTTCCTTTGCCTTGGGAGGTACATCCTTCGGTAGTGCAGAGATTACGGCAAACGGAAGTGAAGGCTCCGGCGGGCAAGCGAGTGTGACAAGCGGCAACAGTGCATCCGGTTCCACTGTCCCTTCCTATGTCCAGCCCAATGGGGCGACCATCAACGCCGGGACAACCATTCCTGTGCGGCTGCTTACCGGCATCAACACGGATGTGGAGGGACAGGTAAAGGCCGGGGTTCTTGCCGATATTTATGATTCTGCCACAGGCACGAGGCTTCTCATTCCCCAAGGAAGCAAGCTCACGGGAAGCTATGAGAGCAGCAAGGCCAATAACGGTCGAGTTCCTGTGACCTTCCGGCAGTTACTGCTCCCCGACGGCGGCTCTTGGACGATTGGCGGCAACCTGATTGCCATGGACGGTGCCGGATTCACCGGGATTCAAGGGAAAGTCCATCACCACACCGGGCGAAAGATTTCCGGCGGCGCCATTGGCGCAGGGATTGCGGCTCTCGGCTCTCTGGCGGCAGGCAATACTTCCTCCCGTGACACCTATACTGCCGGACAGCTTGCCTCCCAAGGGGCATTGGCCAGCATGATAACCGCCAGTTCCCAGCTTCTGCAACAGGCGGCGAACATTCAGGACACCGTGACCGTTGAGCCGGGATATGAGTTCAGCGTCTATGTCACAGAGAACCTGACCTTCTGACAGAAGCCGCATTGAAACAAGAAGGAAGAATTTTGCGAGGTGATGACCAAATGGATACGCAAGACTGGACGGACAAGGAGCTTTGTCAGGTCTATGACCTTCAGCACGGCTATGAGAAGGTCTTGATTGATTTCGTACGGCATGAGGAGCAGATAGAAGTGAGTGACCTGCTGGGTGTCCTGCCAGAGCTTTATGCCTATGACGAAGAATCTGCAAAACCCTATTTTTTCCGAAGCAATGAGATTTCGCCGGAGACTGCCGCTCTTTGGGGACTTACACCCAAAACTGCAACTCTTTGGGACTTGAGAGAAGATTACCAAGACCATGATTTCATCTACCGGGACACAAACGGGCAGTACAAGACGGCTGACGATTTACGGGAGGTATTTGAGGGAACCTTCCAATATGAACTTGGCATAGCCCGCCCGGAGATTCTGGCGCTTTTGGGCAACAACTATCAAGAAGCCCAGAAAACATACAGCAAGGAGTCCTTTGACCGC
>CALGGN010000126.1 GCA_937915915.1 uncultured Selenomonas sp.
AGAGTAGATATATCAAGGATTTGTTCCCTAATCTATGCTGGGAAAGTTGAGTAATTTACATCCTATTTTTAGGGAGGAAGCCGCTCCCTTCCAGGTGCATTCCTTTTCACTAACATTTGTATTTACGAACATATTGCGGTATAATATTCGTAAATAAGAACATTAGGAAAAGAAAGGTGGAGGAAAATGGGAAGAAAAATTGTTCTAACACCGAGCCTGCAAAGAACCTTGCAACGCATGGGCGAGCAAATAAAACTGGCCCGTCTGCGTCGCAATATTCCTGTGGAGGTCATCGCCAACCGTTCCGGCCTGGGACGTACTACCATCTGGGCAGTTGAAAAGGGCAGTCCTTCCGTAGCCATGGGAGCCTATGCGAAAGTCCTTCACGCCATCGAGGGCATGGACAAGGATTTGCTGCTCATCTGCAAGGATGACGCCAAGGGCCGTCTCATGCAGGATTTGAACCTTACTGTAGCCCGCAGGGCCTCCAAGAGGTAAGGCATGGAAAATAAAACTATTTACTGCTATTTGGACGATTATTACCATGGGCAGCTCTACCTTGGCAAACTGTACGTGCAAAAAGCCCGTGGAAAAGAAGTTTACTCCTTCGAATTCGCCACAGATATCCTGTCTAGGAAGGAATCGCTACTTCTGGATCCCCAGCTAAAGGCTGATATTCCTGGCCGGCAGTATGCCGATAATCAGATTTTTGGCATGTTTTCTGATTCGTGCCCGGACCGCTGGGGCAGGCTGCTCATGAAGCGACGTGAAACTATTCTGGCTCGAAGGGAGGCCAGAAGGCCATCTGTGCTGCTGGAAAGTGATTTTCTGCTTGGCATACATGATGAAAGCCGCATGGGGGCCCTGCGTTTTCGTTTGGAGCCCCAGGGGGATTTCATGGCCAATGATTCAACCCTAGCCACCCCGCCATGGACTGAGCTGCGCCGCCTGCAAGATGCATCCCGGAATTTTGAGGAAGATAACGGCAGCGATGAAACGTGGCTCTCCCTGCTGGTGGCTCCTGGCTCTTCCTTAGGAGGTGCCAGACCAAAAGCCACTGTTGCTGATGAGATGGGTGATTTGTGGATTGCCAAGTTTCCCTCCAAGCAAGACACAGAAAATGCTGGGGCCTGGGAAATGGTAGCTCATGATTTGGCCAAAATGTGCCATTTGAACGCTGCGGAGGCTCAGGCCCTGTCCCTGACAAGAGAGGGCACCACTTTCCTGGTGAAGAGATTTGACCGTATAGGGAAAAGCAGAATTCACATGGCCTCTGCCATGACCATGCTGGGAAAAACAGACAAGGATAATGATGCTTCATATCTTGATATTGCCGACTGGCTGACGGCACATAGTGCCAATGCCGCTTCTGACTTGAAGGAGCTTTGGTGTCGCATAGTGTTTAACATTGCCATCTCAAACACGGATGACCACCTGCGAAATCATGGCTTCCTCCTTCATCGGGACGGTTGGCATCTTTCGCCTTTGTATGATGTGAACCCTAATCCCTACGGCAGCAACTTGTCTCTGAGCATAACTGAGGCGGATAGCACCCTGGATATGTCCTTGGCCTTGGAAACTGCAGAGTTCTATCAAGTCAAACAGGCAGAGGCTAAAAACATCATTGCCAGTACCAAGAGCATAGTGGCAGAGAACTGGCCGGTGCTTGCAAAGAAATACGGCCTGTCCCGCATAGCCATGGAACGGATGAGCCCCGCTTTTACGGGATAATGATGTAATTTTTTTATTTGCGTGAAAAAACTGTCAAAAACTCCCAAATAGATTTTTCGGGTCAGTCTTGGGTTGTTTAGAAGGCGGGATGGGTTATTTTCAACCTCCTTGTTTTTGTAAAAAATAAAAGTTTTTTCTAGGTGGACAATAGTGGCTATGATAAGCATCTCTGCTTTGTGTGCCATTACTGATTCCCATCGTTATCATTCATCTTTTTTTGGCATCCCACAGAGCCAGCCTAAGCGCCATACGCATCTTTTCTCTGTCATCATCGCTTAATGTGTATAGATGCTTCTCAAACCTTATCTGCGGTTGCTCTAATAATTTATCCAATATTGGAGGCGCGTACTCTGATGCCGATTCTCTCAATTCATCAGCAGATGGCAATTCCAAAAGAAAATCAGACGTAACGCCGTACATCTCCGACAGTTTCTTGATTTTACTTGCGGGATTCAACTCACCTGATTCATATTTAAGGTATGTAGTCCTACCCACATGCAGCATTTTTGCGACCTGTGCCTGCGACCAGCCACGCTGCTGGCGCAGCCAACGTAATTTATCACCGGTATTTCCCATAGTTTCTCAACGCTCCTGTCTAACAAAGTATTTTTTATTCTACACTAAAAATCCTCAACTTTCCCATTCAAAAAACGACCCTAAAGCCCTGAAAAATCTACAAGAATCGGACAAGAAAAAGG
>CALGGN010000127.1 GCA_937915915.1 uncultured Selenomonas sp.
CTCCGTGAAGTATGCCCGTTCATCCGCATCTTCAATATCCGGCTCATAGGCAAATATTACCTCCTGCCGCTGCTTCAAGTCTTGGGATTTTTCCTCCATGGTGTCTTTATCTATACCATCTTGAATCATCAGCCGAGCTATGAGGTCTTTTTCTCGCTGGTGATTGACTGCTCTTAGGCGCTTTTGATTCTTCACCACCTCACTATCGGCTTTCATCAGTTCCACCGGGCCGACATACTTTTCCGGCATTTTCTTTAGCAGGTCTGCCAAAAAGTAATTTCCGTTTGCCAACGCCTCTTCTCGCTGTGCCTTCAGTGTCCTGTGATCCACTCTAAGATTTACACCGTTTCGCTCCAATGCCTCATTTTGTATAACAGCATAGTCCTTCCTAAGCTTCAATAGATACTTTTGGCGGTCAGCAGAAATCCACTTCCACGATTTTCTGCAGCCGCCTTTTTCTGGTGCCTTGGAATTTGCCCGACTGAAGAAAAGTTCCGGGGGACGCTCCTGCCTTTTTTCCACATCATCTATTTCCCGTGTCGAAAACATAATGTGGACATGGGGCTGCCGCTCACCGTTGCTCATAGCTCCGACTTTATCATGGATGGCATAAGCATAGTAAAAATCCTGCAAATGCTTCTGCACGAATGCCTCCACAATCTTTTTGTTTTCCTCCAGCCCCAGCTCATTGGGCAGGGAAAAGACAATTTCCTTATACCGTTCTCCGTTACCTCGCTCATGACGGTCTGCCGCCTGAAAGAACTTCTTGGCGTTTCCTTCTGCCCAGCGAGGCAGGTGATTTGCCGTATAGAGGCAGCCGCCTCTTTTCTTGAAAATGGATTCCCGGTTGATGTACTGCACATGGCTGGATGCGTAAACGGCATCATTGCATTTCTGGAAGTTCACCATGATGTCATTTACGGTTTTATCTATTGCTCTTCGTCTTGCCCGTAGACTATACCATCGCAAATGCGCAGTGGATTCTCGGCATTTGTTGAGCAGGTGATTATTCTCATCACGAGACAGTAGCAGCTGGCTTCTTCCTTCTGGGCGTACCATATGGCATTGGGGCAATTTAGGCAAGCTGAATCCTCTTTTGGCCAAAGCTTCGAGGGTATCGAGTTTAGCGTGAGGCTCTGGGAACTCCCTTTCACCTCTGCCTCGTCCTGTCTGTTTTCTGGGGTCAGCAATTCTTCTCCGGATATATTTTCCGCCTGCTTCTCTAAAATCTCGTTCTCCATTTTCGTAATCCTCCTTCATGATGACCATGACCTTATTCTGGTATTCATCACGCCAAGTCACTGGCACTTCCAGCTTGACCGCCGTAGCCATGGTTTTACTTACAAAGCGGCTTCTTCCTTTCAGTTCCAGTTCGTCCCCATAGATTTTTCGGGCTATCTCTATGCCCATAGCTATGGTTTCTTCGCTGAGGGTAGATTGGCGCATAAAGCGAACGCCGGATTTGTCTACAAGGATTTTCCCATATGGGCTGCTGTATAGCAGCAACTCGCTTTCCGGCAGATTCTCTATGGGGTACTTGCCTGTAATCAGGTTATTGTAGGAAAGACTTGCCATCTCTTCCTTCCCTAATTCGGCATACTTTCCTTCACGCTGGATGTATTCACAATGCGTGGTCGCACTGGTATGACTTCCGCTTTGACGTTTATCTGACTTTATCTCAAAACGATAGTTTGGCATTGCAATCCTCCTTCAGCCAACGGCAGTTCAATGAGCGCCAGCGAATGGCAAAAGGGCAGCTTCTGTCAGCTGTCCCGTCCCGGCATCGAAGGAAGCCCCCTTCCTCGATATCAGGAATTTGAGTTTCTCAAAATGAGAAACTCCTAACTGCACATGTAACCCCAACTTAAC
>CALGGN010000128.1 GCA_937915915.1 uncultured Selenomonas sp.
CCTTTCTTTCGATTCGAAAAAAATACTACTGCAATTTCTTCTCTTATTCTGCAAATTTCTCGAAAATCCTGCCGGGAATCATGTACAAAAAATATTTTCTGCGCAAAGGCCGAACATGTATAGAGCGCTACTCCTTGATCAGGATGCGCTCTATGGCGGTGGTTCGGTTGCTCGCGTCATCGATTTCGATGATGACGGCGGAATAGACACTCGACCCATTTGCCAGATCGAAACGGACGGGAAGCCCCTTTGTGAATTTTTCAATCACGAGATTCGTGCAGACCCCAAGCACAGAGTTCCACGGGCCTACCATCCCCAGATCCGTGATATAGGCCGTTCCTCCGGGGAGAATCCTCTCATCTGCTGTCTGGATATGCGTATGGGTGCCCACAATGCAGTTGACACGCCCATCCAGATACCACCCCATCGCCATCTTCTCAGAGGTCGCCTCGGCATGGAAATCCAGGAGCAGTACATCACACACAGGCGTCAGCTCCCGCAAAAGCGCCTCTGACTTTTGGAATGGGCAGTCCAAGGCGGGCATGAAGGTCCTGCCTGACAGATTCATCACGCCGATATTCTTGGATCGGAAAGGGTACACGCAACAGCCTTTGCCCGGAGCTCCCTCCGGATAATTGGCGGGGCGGACCAAAAACGGCTCCCTGTCGATGAACCCCAGAACGTCTTTTTTATCCCATATGTGGTTGCCCGAGGTGATGATATCCGCGCCCCCATGATAAAGCTCGTCCAAAGACTTCCGCGTGATGCCCTTTCCTCCGGCGGAGTTCTCCCCGTTCACCACAACGATGTCAATCTGTCTTTCCTTTCTCAGCTTCGGCGTATACTTCTGAAAGGCCCTTCGTCCCGGCCTTCCCACCACATCGCCTGTCAGCATGATCCTCAAGACCAAAGCCCCCTATTGCGATTGATTTATCTCCATGCAGCTCATTCTGCGTAAACCATCACCCGTTCATGCTCCCGGACGCCGACCATGCGATCCGGTATTTGCATCTGGCGAATATTGCTGAACATCTGATCCAGCTGGTCCTCCTGCGCCAGCAGGAAATCGGGATCTGCCGCGGGCGGAAGCTCATCGAATACCAGATCCGCCGAAAAGTGCTCCTCTACCAAGGTCGTCAATACAGACAGCTCTCCCCTGCTCATGGAAGCAGCGTCCCGCTTGATGTGCAGGAAACAGGTCTCGCCCAAGCCCTCCATGTGCATCTCGATCCTCGCCTGTGCAAAGCCTTCCAGCTGATGATAGGCATCCAGAGAATCAATGATCTGCTGCGCCATTTTCTCAAATCGATCCTTTTGGGGAGCCGATCGCATCGCAAAGACCAGTTCCAGCATCGCATCCTCCTGCGGCTCATAGGATACCGTGGAAATCACAGGATACACGACAAGAATCGTCGCCAAAAGGTGGCTGACATCCGGATTCGGCTTTTTCCTCTTTCTGAAGTTCAGCATATTCGCACCTCCTTAAGCATAAGGTTCTGATACTGTCAAAACACAACTGGAAAACGAGGGCCGTGCAGTCCAACGGCACGCCCTCGTTCCCTTTCTCAGACGGTTCCTTCCCTTGAAGGCACCCGTCTGCACATGTTCACTTCGCATAGTCTACCACGCGTGTCTCACGAATGATGGTAGCCTTGATCTGACCCGGATATTCGAGCTCTTCCTCGATTTTCTTGACGATATCATGCGCAAGGCTGACTGCCGCCGTATCATCCACCTTATCCGGCTTGACCATGACCCGGATCTCGCGTCCCGCTTGGATGGCAAAGCACCGCTCCACTCCCTCGAAGGACTCCGCGATCTCTTCCAGACGCTTCAGCCTCTTCAGGTAGGATTCCAGGCTCTCGCGGCGCGCCCCCGGACGTGCGGCAGAAACCGCATCCGCCGCAGCCACCAGCACCGCCTCGACGGTCGTCGCCTCGACATCCCCATGATGTGCCGCGATGGCATTGATGACATCCTTCGACTCACGATATTTCTTCGCCAGATCGGCGCCGATGGTGACGTGCGGGCCTTCCACCTCATGCGTCATCGCTTTGCCGATATCATGCAGCAGTCCTCCGCGCTTTGCCAGCATCACATCAACGCCAAGCTCCGCGGCCATGACACCTGCCAAATGGGAAACCTCGACAGAATGATTGAGCACATTCTGTCCGTAACTGGTACGATAGCGGAGACGGCCCAAAAGCTTCACCAGTTCCGGATGGATGCCATGGACTCCGGTCTCGAAGGTTGCCTGCTCGCCGGCTTCCTTGATTCTCTGCTCCACCTCGCGGCGCGCCTTCTCCACCATTTCCTCGATGCGCGCCGGATGGATGCGCCCATCCATGATGAGCTTCTCCAGCGCGATCCGCGCTATCTCGCGCCGCACCGGATCAAATCCCGAAATGATCACCGCCTCCGGCGTATCGTCAATGATAAGATCGATGCCGGTCATCGTCTCAAGGGTACGGATGTTCCGCCCTTCCCGTCCGATGATGCGGCCCTTCATCTCATCATTCGGCAAAGCAACGACGGATACCGTCGTCTCAGCCACATGATCCGCCGCACAGCGCTGAATCGCCAAGGACAGGATGTCCCGTGCCTTCTTATCGGACTCATCCTTGATCTGCTGTTCATATTCCTTGATCTTCATGGCTTTTTCATGCTTCAGTTCCGCCTCGGCTTCTTCCATCAGCATGGTCTTTGCCTCATCTGCCGTCAAGGACGAGATGCGCTCCAGCTCTTCTTTCTGCTTCTCGTGAAGAGAATCGATCTCCGCCTGTGCCTGATCCAGACGCGCTTCCTTGCGGCTCAGGGAATTCTCCTTTTTCTCCAAGGATTCCAGCTTGCGGTCCAGATTCTCCTCTTTTTGGACAATTCTGCGCTCCTGACGCTGGATTTCACCCCTGCGCTCCTTCGTATCACGATCAAGCTCCTGCCTCATGCGATGGATTTCCTCCTTCGCTTCCAGCATGGCTTCCTTCTTTTTGGTCTCCCCTTTGGTTTCCGCGTCCGCTACGATTCTTCTTGCTTCTTCCTCGGCCGAGCCGATCTGCGCCTCCGCCGTTTGCTTGCGCACGGTATAGCCGACGCCTCCGCCAATCACGATTGCAACGATTACCGCTAAAATTGTTTCAACGATAACGTTCACCCCCCTTGCATTTTCTTGTTCCATTTTTTTGTGTTCAGTATACATGGTATACTCGCGCTCGGAAAAACTTGCTAAAACGAGATGATTTCCGCACGCTCGATATGCAGAATCCGTAAACATTTACCTGCGCTTCGCTTGGTAAATATCAACGGCTTCTAGTATAAGCAACTTACATGGATATACAACCAACCCGATTCGCTGACAGTGAAAGGTCGGCTCTTGGACTTTCATGATAAAGCAGCCTAACTATACCCATATATTTTACTTTTTTTCGGCAAAACTGTCAATGTAAACTTCTGCGGCCAAAAAACACCTCTTTCAAAAAGCGGCAGGAATTTCACATATCATGGCGAATACAATCACATGGGCAGAATTGTACGGATTTGACGCAGGAGGTATCGCCATGGCTGTATCGTTATTGGAAGCATTTCAAGCAGTAACCCCTATTGTTCCCGATCTTTTGGCTCATCGCGTCGGCATGGTCGTCTCAAACAAGACCCACTGGATCGCTTCGAACTCCATCAAAGAACTGGAGGGGCAGGTCGTCGTCGGCGAACCAATCAAACCCGGCACCGCTGTTGCTGTTGCCATGAAGGAAAACCGCAAGGTCGTCGTCCATGTCGCGAAGGAAGTCTATGGGATTCCCTATGTGGCCATCAGCCTGCCGCTCAAGGAAGACGGGAAGATCGTGGGCGCAGTGGCGATCCATGAATCGCTGGAGGAATACGACCTGCTCCACGAGACTGCGGACAGCCTCTCCGTTGCCACAGAAACCATGCGCAAGGCGCTGGAAATGATTGAGGAAAAGGCAGGGCATCTGGTGGATGTCAACAACAATCTGCAGCAGCTGGCCGACAGCGCAAGCACGGAAGTCAGCGAAACAGACAAGGTCATCAGCTTCATCAAGTCCGTTGCCAGCCAGACCAACATGCTGGGGCTCAATGCGGCCATCGAGGCGGCACGCGTAGGAGAGCAGGGCCGCGGGTTTGCCGTAGTCGCGGAAGAAGTCCGAAAACTTGCGGTGGACAGCGCGGATTCCGCCGAACAGATCACGACGCCCCTGACACGGAT
>CALGGN010000129.1 GCA_937915915.1 uncultured Selenomonas sp.
CCAATCCCCAATCCCCAATCCCCAATCCCCAATCCCCAATCCCCATTATTTCATTATTATCACCGCATTTTTTTAACAATTTTAACTATATAATATTTATAATTTTAAATAAAAATAAAAATGGAAAAAGAAATGCCTCATCATTTGATTTATATATGTCCAAAATGTCATAATACTTTATTATATTCAAATAAAATGTTACATGATTTGCGTTGCACGGAAGAAAATCCAGCAACGTATGAAAAAATTTTAAATAAAGAAAATTCTAATGAAAATACTCCTCAAAAAAAATCAGTCAGATTTTCAAACGGCTTAAGAAAGTCAAATGGAGATGGAACTTCTTCTGATATTAAAAAAAATGTAAAAAAAAATGGAAAGGAAGAATTCATTGAAACAAAATATGATGCAGAAGGAAATATTATTTCGAGAAAAAAAACTGAAAATATCGAAGTAATTAATGATATACCAGAACAAAATAATTTTGTGGGTGTTTCTGAATTTTATGAAGAGGAAGAAGATGATGATTCCGATGGTATAAATAATATTGATGATGATATAAATCATATCAATAATATTAATAATATAAATAATATAAATAATATAAATAATAACATGAATGTAGGACAAATTAATTATTATGTTGAACCAACAGTTAATATAAATAATAAACAGATAATATATACAACGACAGGTCCTGCCAAAGAAATTATATATGAAGCTCCTGCAAGATATGACCCAAATATCATAATAAATAAACCCATTGAAGAAACAGTGATAAGCTCAAATGAACATATCAGTGATAGAATTATGAATGATATTCTAATAAGAAATACTTTAAGAAAAAATGATAATATGACGGAGGATAGATGATAAATGGATAATCAAGTTCATAATTCTATTGTAGGCTTTATTTGGGGAATTGCAGATGACTGCCTGCGCGACGTGTATGTGCGCGGTAAGTATCGTGACGTCATTCTCCCGATGACGGTTATTCGTCGTCTGGATGCCATGCTGGAAGAGACAAAAACGGCAGTGTTGGCAATGAAGAAGCAGCTCGACGCTGCAAAGATCGATAACCAGTGGCCTGCGCTGTGCAATGCAGCGGGACAGGCTTTCTGCAATGCGTCTCCCTTCCTTCTGAAGGATTTGACCAGCCGTTCTAAAGCACAGACCTTGAAGGCTGACTTAAAAGCGTATCTGGATGGCTTTTCTCCAAATGTTCAGGTGATATTGGATAAATTCAAGTTCCGTAACCAGATCGACACGATGGTGGATGCGGATATTCTTGGCGCAGTGATTGAGAAGTTCACATCTTCTGATATCAACCTGAGCCCGAATCCAATTTATAAGGATGAAGCGAAGACGATCCTCAAACATCCCGGCCTCGATAATCATGGCATGGGTACCATCTTTGAGGAACTGATCCGCAAGTTTAATGAAGAAAACAACGAGGAAGCCGGAGAACACTGGACGCCTCGTGATGTTGTCGAGCTCATGGCTGACCTTGTGTTTATGCCGATTGCCGACAAGATAAAAGATGCATCTTATTCCTGCTATGACGGAGCATGTGGTACTGGTGGTATGCTGACCGTTGCACAGGAACGGCTTCTGACGCTTGCACATAGACGCGGCAAGGAAGTCGCTATCCATCTTTTCGGACAGGAAATCAATCCGGAAACTTATGCTATCTGTACTGCGGATATGCTGCTGAAAGGTGACGGCGAGGAGGCCGAGCACATCATGTACGGCTCCACACTTTCTGATGATCAGCACGCATCCCGCCAGTTTGACTTCATGCTCTCAAATCCGCCTTACGGCAAGAGCTGGAAGACCGATGCTGAGAAGATGGGCGGCAAGAAGGAAATCCTCGACACGCGTTTCAACACCTATCTTGAGGGTGGGGATGTCATGCCTATGATCCCAAGGGTCAGCGACGGTCAGTTGCTGTTCCTGCTGAATAATATTGCGAAGATGAAGAAAGATACTCCGCTCGGCAGCCGCATTGCCGAGGTACATAATGGCTCATCTATCTTTACGGGAGACGCAGGAAGCGGAGAAAGCAATGCCCGTCGCTACATGATTGAGAACGACCTTGTTGAGGCAATCATAGCTATCCCGAATAATATGTTCTACAACACGGGCATCGGCACCTTCATTTGGATTCTTTCCAATAAGAAGGAAGAACGTCGCAAGGGTAAGATCCAGCTGATTGACGCCACGGCAATGAAATCACCGCTTCGCAAGAACATGGGTAAAAAGAACTGCGAGTTTACACCTGAAATCCGTAAAGAGATCGTTCGCCTTTTCCTTGAAATGGAAGAGAGTGATGTCAGTATGATTTTTGACAATGATGAGTTTGCTTATTGGACAATCACAGTTGAGAGGCCGCTTCGATTACGCGTATATCCTGAAAGAGAAATTCCGGCTGATACATTTAAAAAATCTGAAGAACTCGCAACGGTCAAAAAAGCAATTTCATCTGTTCCGGCAGGCACGCCGCTTGATGACTGGACAGCCTTTGCCGCTGCGACAAAACTGAAGAAGGGACAACTTAATAAGATCCGCCCTCTTATCACGGAGGCTGGTGATGATAGCAAACTGGCAATTACATACTCACCGGTCGTTCAGGTAAAGTTCCTTGTAGATCTGAAGAATCACGAAATTCAGGTATATAACGAGCATAACGGAAAACGTATTCACGTTGCGAATATACGCGACCGTGGCGGCAGAAATGCTAACCTTACAGATATTCTGCTCAAATTTGAAAAAATGAATAAAGACCTGCCGGAAGATATGGCTTCTTTGGTATAGGTGGCTTCTATCTTTGCTGCGTAGCAAACTTT
>CALGGN010000130.1 GCA_937915915.1 uncultured Selenomonas sp.
AAAAGCGGAGTCAAGGTCAATGGCATCATGGAACTTTTGAATAGCGCCGGACGCAAACTGCAAGTGGCGCAGGGACGATGAATATTTTTACGTGAAGGTGACAGGATGGATGAGGAACGGGAATACCGGCAGAAGGTGATGAAAATCGGCTCGGTTTCCATCGGCCTTTGCCTTTTGCTGGCCTATTGGTACGCCACCCAGGGCGTGGCGGCTGAATGTGAGTACAACCCGGCCTTGGGAGCCTGCCTTTCTTTCGGGGATTTCCACATCTACCAGCCCTTCCAATACTATTTCTGGCAGCAGGACGGGCGAATCGCCGAGGCTATCCCGGAGGTTCTGGGGGGCTACGCCTTTTATCCTTATTTGGCCGTGGTGGTTGGCGGTGGATTCACCTACCTTTGCACCCAGGGCATGAAGAAGGAGACTTCCCATGGCTCTGCTTCCTTTGCCTCCAAGAAGGAGATTGACGAGACGGGGCTTGGCATGTACGAGGACAAGGTGCAGAAGGAAAAGCGGAAAATCCTTGGCATCATCCCTTATACAAAGAAAGTCCGAAAACCTAAGACCTCCGGCGTAGTGGTGGGCGTAAATCCCTACACCCATAAGCTCATGCTCCATGACGGAGTGGAACACAT
Organism: uncultured Selenomonas sp.; assembly: GCA_937915915.1. Taxonomy (GTDB): domain Bacteria; phylum Bacillota; class Negativicutes; order Selenomonadales; family Selenomonadaceae; genus UBA9786. The sequence goes on from CALGGN010000130.1 coordinate 636, forward strand.
GCTCCTCATGGCTCCAACAAGGAGCGGAAAGGGAGTAAATACCATCATTCCCACGGGGCTTGTTTGGCGGCACTCCATTTTCTTTTTTGACGTGAAAGGGGAACTTTGGCAAGCCACCAGCGGCTTTCGGCAGAAAGTCCTGGGGCAGAAGGTGATGAAGTTTGCCCCCCTATGCGGGGACGGAAGCTCGGCAAGGTGGAATCCTCTGGCTGAAATCAATTTCCAGACTCCGGAAGAATTGGGGGATGTGTCCACCATTGTGGGCATCATGGTGAAGCCTGATGGGGAAAAGCAGGGCGGCGGCGATCCCTTCTGGGATAATTCCGCTTCGGCGCTCCTCTCCGGGGTGATTATGCACCTCATGTACAAGCACAACAAGGAAAAACTGCGGCTACCCTGTCCCACGGACATCATGTCCTTCCTGTCCAGCCCGGACAAGACTACCAAGGAACTTTTCACTGCCATGCGGGACTATCCCCATATTTCCCCGGAGGAATTTCTGGAACTGCCGGATGAGCAGGGGAAGCCACGCATTAATCCCCTGAAACTGGTATATGGCGAGTATGTGATGAACCTCAAGCCTTTTTCCGACGCTCTGGGAAAGACGGTTCACAATCTGGAGGAGATCCGGCTGGCCATTCTGGAATCCAAGGAGAAAATCTGCTGGGATGCCCCGCCTCCCAAGGATGACAACGGCTTTGGGGACGAGGAGGACGAAAATGTGCCGCCACCGCCGCCCTTCTACATGCTTTTGGTTCACCCCAAGGTAGCAGAGTGTGCCTCCAATATGCTGAACGGCGCGGAACAGACGAGGGCTTCCATCATGCAGACAGCGCAGACGGCCTTGGCGCTCTACCAGAATCCCGTGGTGCAGAAGAACACGGAGGTTTCGGATTTCTGCATCCGTGACTTGTTATCGCCGAAAGATACGGTGAGTCTGTATCTCTGTATGCAGACCAACGAGGTGCAGACGCTGAAACCCCTGTCGAGGCTTCTTATCAATACCATGCTCCAGAAGCTCATTCGGGATATGAAGTTCGATACCTCCGGCGGGGCTTCCATGAAACAGCGGCTGCTTCTCCTGTTGGATGAGTTCCCCCAACTCGGAAACTTGAAGGCCATGGAGCTCGCGCTGGCAGTCTGTGCTGGGTATGGAATCAAAGTCTGCATTGTGGCTCAGGACGTGAATCAGCTCAACAAGGAGTATACCAAGGACAATTCCATCGCCTCCAACTGCCACGTCCATATCTACTTCACGCCCAATCTGGACTCCGGCGGGGCAACGGCAGAGGCTATCTCGAAAAATCTCGGCAAGCATACCATCAAGACCGTCAGCCATTCGGACGGCGGGGGACTGTTCAAAGGCTCCAACTCCGAATCCTTCACAGGGCGGGAACTGATGACCGCCGATGAAGTCAGCCACATGAGCAGCGAGAAGGAACTGGTCTTTGTGGCAGGGCATAAGCCCATTTTCGGCGACAAGCTTCGCTACTATTTGCAGCCCTTCTTCCTGAAACGGCTGAACATGTATCAGGGCATCTACGTCAAGGAGCACGGCTGTGAGGCAGCTTGCAAGAAATACACTTCTGGCGGGAAGCATGACTGTGCCCGTTGTGTAGAGGAATATAAGAAAAGCCACGACCTCCCACCGATTCCCTGTCCCACCTATCCCCTGTACAGCGACCATGTGACGAGGGTGCTTTCCTTCGAGGATCTGTTTGCCGTTCATGCGGCAGACAAGGAGGAGCTGTCCGAGCGTAGCCTTGCTGTGCAGATGGAGAAGGAACATCAGATGCGGCTGGACGAGGAAGCGGGAAATTTGGTTTCTGAAAATAGCACCGCCACTGAGCCGGAAACAACCACGACCACCACGGAAAAGGAGAGGATTTCCCTTGAGAAGAAAGAACCGCCGGGAGACCAAATCCCTGGGGATGCCAATCTCCCAGAAGATACGGCAGGGAACGAGCAAACAGAGGACGATACTCCAAGGCCGGAGCAAACCGTCACTGAATCAACTGCTGATGAAGGGGCACGGGGTAAGGGTACGGAGCCGGAGATAGATTCCAAAGAGGAACCGGTGGATCTTTTCGGCGGGGATGAGAGCAAAACGAAGCAGTCAGCAGAGGAGGCATTTCCTCCCCAAGAAGTACCGGATGCACCCAAGAAAGTGGTGGAAAATAAATCCCCATCGGCTGATGATGTGGAGCCAATCCCTGCTTCTGAGGAAGATTCTTCCATTGTAGGAAATACGCCGGAGCAAGAAGAGGATAGCGTCAAGCAGGAAAATGAGTTGGTGGAGGAATTGCCGTTGTCACGGGAGGAAACCGCCGCAACGGAGCTGCCGCAATCAAGACTGGAGCCAGCCGAAGGATTGTCGGAGGCTGATGAAAGAGCCGCACCGGAGACAGAAAAACCGAATCAACAACCATCGGCTGTCCCGACAGAAGCAAAACGGTATCACAGAGAGAGAATGCCACGTCGTTCTTCGGGATTTCACGAAAGCCCCTATCGGGAATGGAAAAGAACTGAGGATATGGGGAAGCCTTCGGACTTGGAGGGGGAATCCAAACCTACGCCCCTGCGCACGGTTACGTTATCCTCCATTTTGGACAGGCACAAGCCGCCTGTGGCCGGGGGACGCAGCAATATTTAGCTTGGAAAGAGGGAATTTATGGAATGACAACGGAAAACGAAAAAACTTTCAGCATTACGCTCACCACCTTGGCCACCTGTATGGATGCCATTCTCCCGATTTTGCGGGACGAGACAGTATTCGAGGTCTATGTGAACCCGGATGGCAAGGTGTGGCAGGACAGTTTCAAGGGCAGGGAATTCACAGGGGTAACGCTCACTCCTGCCCAGGTGAAGCAGATTATCCTGAATGTAGCGGCTCTTACTGACCAGTTGGTGACGGAGGAGAAGCCCGCCATTGACGCAGATCTTCCAGCCAACAACTTTTTCGACAAATGCCGCTTCGAGGGGAATCTTCCCGGCATTGTGTCTGCCCCCACCATCAATATTCGCAAGCATCCGAAGAAGATTTTTACCTTGGATGATTATGTAACCCAAGGCATTCTCACTAAGCACCAGCAGGGAATCCTGCTCCAAGCCATTCGGGAAAAGAAGAACATCATTGCGGCGGGAGGCACCAAGAGCGGCAAGACCACCTTTCTCAATGCGCTTTTGGCAGAAATCTCCAAGTGCGATGACCGGGTGATTCTCATCGAGGATACGCCGGAGCTGCAATGCAAGGCCGTGGACTGCGTTTCCATGCGCACCATGCGCTCCTTTTCCATGTCGGACTGCCTCCGCTGTGTCCTCCGCATGACTCCCGACCGCATTGTGGTGGGAGAGGTGCGTGGGGGTGAGGCATTGGCACTTCTCGATGCGTGGTCAACGGGGCATGGCGGGGGATGTTCCACCGTCCATTCCAACTCGGCAAAGGACACCCTGCTCCGGCTGGAGAATATGACGGCTCGTGTGTCCCAGAATCCTCAGCAGTCCACCATCGGCCAAGCCGTGAACCTCATTGTCTATCTGAAATATGCGGGAGGCCACCGCAGGTGCGAGGATATTCTGGAAGTCCATGGCTACGACCCTGCCAGAAAAGAGTATAACCTGAAGAAAATCGGGTGATGGAGGATATGTATGGGGAAAGAGTATCGGATGGATGTGACCGTCGAGGCTGAAGCAGAGAAAGCCAAGGTCTTTCAGGATGTTCTGTCCATGTTGGAGGATGAGAAAATTTCGGCCAAGGAAGAGCATGACGCAAACGGGGATGTGTGCGTGGTTGCCTTTGCCTTGCAGCCGGAGGAACGGCGGGAGCGGGCATCTCCCTTGGAGTAGGCAATACAAGAGAATTGTTCAAATCTACGAGGAGGTATTTTTCAATGAACAGCAAGAGCATGAAACTTTACGGAAAAAAGGCAGTCCAATTCGCCCGGAACAACAAGGGGATGTTCCTTCAGTTGGGCATGATGGCAGTGGTGGCGGGTCTTATGCCGGACTCCGTGGCCTTTGCCCAAAGCGGCGCTTCGGATGACACCATCTCTGTTTTGACCCAGCCCCTTTCCCGGATGGAGAGTCTGATGTCGGGGCCGGTGCCGAAGGCCATTGTCACCATCGGCGCGGCTACGGGTGCGGCTTCCTGGGCGCTCAATATCGAGAATCAGGTGACGAAAACTGCCATGCGGGTCGTCGGCGGCGGTTCCGTGGCCTTGGGTGCGGCCACCTTTGTGAGCCAGACCACGGGCATGGTGTTCCTGTGAGGTGAGCCAATGGTCAAGGAAGAAAATGCCAGCATCCCATGGTTCGAGCTTCCCTTCTATCGTTCCCTGACGGAGCAGATTCTTTTTCTGGGAGCGCCGAGGGCTGCCATCATGGTCAATGCGTTGATTGCCTTTTTGTTCATCATCAACTTCCATTTCTGGTACATCATTCCCATCTCGCTACTCTTTCACTTCGGCTGTATCTACGTCGCTCGGAGCGATGACCAGTTTTTCGATTGCCTGAAGGTGTACCAGAGCAAGAAAAATTACTACTGCACATAAAGTTCCGGCAGAGGGCAGGGCAACGGCCTTGCCTCCTGCCAAGGGAGGCGCACTATGTCCCTACTGAAAGAATACGATACGAATACCGTAGATGTGGCGGAAGGTCTGTCCTGGGGCGGTCTGACCATGCCTTTTGTCATGCAACAGAAGGAGGGAAGCTGTTTCAGCGTGATAGAGTATTCGCCCTATGAAAAGGATCTTCTTTCCAAACCTCTCAAGACTCCGGCCTTTTGCCGGGGCTGGGGGATCTGGAGCGAACTTCAGCACACGCGGTCTGGTGACCGGCATTTCTTCGTCCTCTTTTGGAATCCCTTTACGGAGAAGCATCACCCTCAGATTTTGAACACCCTTGGGGTGACGGTGGAAAAGCAGAATTTCCTTCCCTATTTCGCACAGGAGGCGCAGGAGGTTTTAAGGGAGATTCAAACTGTCACGGAGGCAAGGCTCTTGGAATACCAAGACCTGATGGACTTTCTTTCCTTCACGCTTTCCATGGGGGAGAACCGGGCAGAAATGCCCTATATTCCCCTTTACATGGATGCCTTGCTATCTCAGGACATTGACTTCCAGTTTACCGATAATGACCTGTATGTGAACGGCAAGCGGGTAGCAATCCTGACACTTCCCTCCCTGCCCGATGCCTCGGAACTCATCCGCCATGTAGGGAAGATTCCCTTCCGCTATGTGCGGCGGATGCTCTTTTTCAGCGAGGCTGAGACAAAAACGGAGCTAAAGAGATACGCCGGGAAATGGTGTCCCTTGCGGAAAACCATGCGGGAACGGATTCTGGAGGGGATTCCATCGGAACTCAATGGCTACTGCTACAACGGCTTTCTCTTCCATCTGGAGGAATCCATGGACGAGGAATTCTGCGACGATGTGCGGGATTTCCTCACGGAGCGCCAGCTCCCATTCCTTTTTGAGACCTTCAATCTCAAGGATATTTGGTGGGGGAGCCTTCCCGGCATGTATCTTGCCAATATCACGCCGCCTCTTTTAGGGCTTCCCTCCGTGGAGAGTATGCTTTGCCACAGGGAGGCGGTACGGGAAGGAGAGCGGCAGCACCGGTTCAAGCATCTTCTGGATGCCATGGAGCAGGACAAGCCAGACAAGAAGGGAGCAGATCTCGAATATGTATCAGACGGATCAATTTCGTCGTAAGAAAAACTATCTCAAATACACCCTGCCCTATGCCCGGATCATTCACGACCCGGCCATTGTGCTGAACAAGGACGGCTCTTTGCAGACCACATGGATGTACCGGGGTCCCGACCTCAACTCGGCCATCAAGGAACAGCTGGCCATCATGACCCAGCAGCTCAACACGTCCTTCCAAGGCTTGGATACAGGCTGGGTGCTTTATTTCGAGGCACAGCGGACCCCTTCTACTTCTTACGCCAAGGATGTGCATTTTCCCGATGTGATTACCAAGGCTATGGATGAGGAGCGAAGGGCGTTTTTCGCCAACGGGCAGCACTTCGAGTCCAACTACTACGCCACGGCCTATTGGATGCCACCCAATGACCAGGAGGGGAGAATCCGGGAACTGGTGGTGGAGGGTGCCAAGCGGAAGGAGATTTCGGCGGAGGACAACATCGAAGCCTTTGCTGCCGTAGTGGACAAGCTTATGGGGATTTTTGCCTCCCTGCGGATTCCAGCGCATTTCCTGAATCAGGATGAAATGCTCACCTATCTTCATTCCTGCGTTTCGGACAGTGCAAGACCCTTGGTCATGCCAGCACATCCCCTGCTTCTCGACCATTACCTGAGCGACGCCCCCCTGAACGGCGGCATGGAGCCGAGGCTGGGAAGGAAATACGCCCGTATGATTACCCCCATCGGCTATCTGGGAACTTCGGTGTTCGGCATGTTCGACCGGCTCAATCAGCTGGATTTTTCCTACCGTTGGATGACCCGGTTCTACTGCCTGTCCAAGCAGGATTCCATCGAGGAGCTGACCCACATTAAGAAAGGATGGTACGGCAAGACCAAGCCCCTCTCCGTCATGATGAAGGAACTGCTCCTCGACCGGGAGTCCCCGGAAAACCTGAACGAGAATGCCCTGATGAAGTTTGACGAGGCCAAGGATGCCATTACCTCCGTGGAGGCGGATGTTACCCGCTACGGCTATTATTCCACGGTCATCGTGGTCATGGACGAGGATATGGAGGCGGTGTCCACCAAGGCGCAGCTGGTGGAGCAGACACTGATCAATCTGGGCTTCCGCGCCAAGGTGGAAAACCTCAACTCCATCGACGCATGGATGGGGAGCCTGCCGGGGAACGTGGGGCATTTCATTCGCCGTCCCATGGCTTCCTGCGCCAATCTTGTCCACATGATGCCCATTTCGGACATCTGGGCAGGGGAGCCAAGAAACAAGCATTTGCAGGGGCCGCCTCTCATCTATACCCAGACGGCAGGGAATACTCCCTTTAGGCTTTCGCTCCATGTAGGGGATGTTGGCCATACTTTGGTCGTGGGACCCACTGGCGCAGGGAAAAGCGTTCAGCTCAACATCATCGCCGCCAGCTTCCGGAAGTACAAGGATTCACGGGTGTTTATCTTCGACAAGGGAGCCTCTTCCATGGTGCTGACAGCAGGAGTGGGAGGCAAGTTTTTCGACCTTGGCAACGAGGCGCAGCATTTGTCTTTCCAGCCCTTGGCGCACATCGACGATGACAAGGAAAAGCAGTGGGCGCAGGAATGGCTGGCGGATTTTATCCGGCAGGAGAACATCACGGTGACACCGGAGCATAAGAAACTTCTCTGGGATGCCTTGGGGACGGTGGCTTCCTACAAGGACAAGAAGTTTCGCCGCATGACCAACTTCGTCAACGCCGTTCAGTCCACGGAACTCAAGACGGCGCTCCAGCCCTTGACATTATCCGGAGCTTACGGGGAGATTTTCGATGCGGATGTGGACAGCCTGAAATTATCCTCGTGGCAGTCCTTCGAAATGGAAAAGCTCATGGCAACTCCAGCTATCGTGGGACCCACCCTCATGTATATCTTCCATCGCATCGAGCAGAGCCTCACGGGAGCGCCAACGCTCATCGTGTTGGATGAATGTTGGGTCTTCTTCGATAATGAGCAGTTTGCCCAGAAAATCCGGGAGTGGCTGAAGGTGCTCCGCAAGGCCAATGCCTCGGTGGTGTTCGCCACCCAGTCCCTGACGGACATCGTGGAAAGCCCGAT
>CALGGN010000131.1 GCA_937915915.1 uncultured Selenomonas sp.
CAAGACAAAAGAATATCTCCGCATCGACACGGATGCCGAGGATGATATCGTCCGCAAACTGCTGCGGGCGGCAGAACAGCTGTGCATGGATGTTGCTCGGCTGAAGGCTGACGAGTTCAAAGCCTGCGGTGCTATTGCAAAAACGGCGGTGCTGTACACAGTTGGCTATCTTTACGAACATAGGGACGAAGCTGACCACAAAAAACTTACAATGACGCTTCGTTCCCTGCTGATGGGCATACGCCAGGAGAGATTCTAACGAGGCCAGTACATGATGACAAAGACACCAATCATGGCAATCAGACCACCGATGATATCAAAGCGGTCGGGGGTTATATGGTTTACGCCCCATCCCCATAGGAGAGACATGACAATGAAAATTCCTCCGTAGGCGGCATATATGCGGCCAAAATTTCCTTCAGGCTGAAATGTCGGTATCACGCCGTAAAGGATAAGTATTATAGCACCCATAAGAGCAAAATAGATGCTTTTTCCTTCTCGGAGCCACAACCATATTAGGTAGCCGCCACCGATTTCAAAAAGGCCGGCAATTAAGAAATAAGCTAGGGATTTCAGTATAATCATAGTTTCCTCCTGATAGATGTTCTCAATATAGTTTAGCGAAAAGGAGATGGCAAAGCAAGATGTATGTCAGATTGAGCGAATTGCGGCAGAGGGTGAAAATCCTACGTCCAATAGCTGAAGAAGACGCTGTCGGCAACCTTATAGAGCAGGGCAGGACGGAGGTGGCTACGGTCTGGGCAAAGGTTCTGCCCTATGCCGCCAAGATTTCAGACGGATATGCCGAGAAGGTGGATGAGGTAAATTATCGTGTGGTTATCCGCTATCGAGATGATATTGAGGTTACGGATATAATTGAGTGGCGTGGTAAGACGCTGATTATGTCAGCCCCACCTTATCCTTTGGACGGTGGCCGCAAGTATCTCGTTATGGAGGTAAAGGAGCTGGTGGAAGATGGCTAAGGGATACCAATCCGCAGAGGAAATTCTGCGAGAACTTGGGGATTCTGCCACCAATGCCGCCAAGGATGCCTTGGCAGATGGCGTAGAGATTGTCATGCAGGAGGCAAGGAATCGCTGCCCTGTCTATAAGGGTAATGACTGCCGTGTGGTTAAAGGAGCACTCCGGGATTCCATCCACGCCGTCAAGCAAAAGGGCGGTGCCAAGTACAAAATCGTAGCAGATGCCGTTTCTCACGATGGCATTTTCTACGGCAAGCTGGTGGAATTCAGTCCCAAGATAAACAAGCCTTTTATGTATCCTGCCATGGATGCCAGACGGGATGAGGTCAGGAATAAGATAATCGATGCGGTAAGGGAGGCACTTCGCAGGAAATGAATATCAAGGAAAAAGTGTATAAGACCCTGAGTACGTCAAGGGAACTGACATCATTGCTGGCAAGAGACAGGCGGTGCCGGTGCATTTATCCCGGCATCAGCCCCAATGCTGGCAGCTACCCAATCATTGTGTACAACATCATATCGGATGTTCCGGCTCTTACGGCAGACGGCATAGAAATAGAGCGGCGCGTGACCGTAAGGTTGCAGATTCTCACCAAGGACGGACACTATGAGCATATCTATGATGTGGTGAGCAAAATCATGAAGGGACTGGGCTTTATGCGCCGTCAGTCCTTGGAAATGGCAGAACGTGATGTATTTGTGTTATGTGTGGATTATGTAATTGGAATAGGAGTGGATGAATAATGGCAGAAATGAAACCGGCCAGCAGAATGGTCAGTGGACAGTTTATCAATATACAGCGGCTCCATGTGGCAAAATTGCTGACGGATGAAGCCGGGGAGACAGCAAGTTATGATACTCCCATCGACTTGGGCAAGGTACTGCGGAGCATCGACATCAAGCCCTCCAACAGCAGTGCCGACCTCTATGCAGACGGCCAGTCCATAGACACCGCCACCAACACAGCATCCTATGAGCTGACATTCGACACGGCGGCTCTGCCCTTGGAGTATGTGGCGTACCTCTTGGGACACAGCATTTCCAACGGGCAAATGACTGCCCACAAGGATGACGTGGCTCCTTATTTCGCGCTGATGTTCCAGTCGAACAAGAGGAACGGCGGCATAAGGCTGACAAAATTCTTCAAAGTCATGTTCCAGGAACCCTCGGTCAAAGGCTCCACCAAGGAAGAAAACATTTCCTACCAGACACCGACCCTGACTGCCAAGGCCATCTACCGACTGTCGGACGGCAATTCTTATACCTATGCCGATACCGAAAGTGCTGGCTTTGATGCAGAAACCGCCGCCAACTGGTACACCACGGTCTGAGGGAGGGGAGTATAGATGGACACACCACAAATCAAAATCAACGGCAAAATCATCCAGCCATCCTCACCCAAAATGAAGGTATGGCGTGAGTTTCTGGCATTCTTCGACAAGGATAAGGGCAAGATGACCGTGGAGGAATTCCTTTCGGCGCATGTTGCCCTTATTGTTTTGGCGTTTAATCAACCGGAAGTTACGGTTGATTCGGTAGAGGAGAATTTGGAAATTGCCGATGTCGTTCCTTTAGCAAGAGAACTTTTTGAGTGGCTGCAGGATCAGACCTTTGCCAAGCTGGTAAATCTCCCAAACGGGGAAACGGAGGCAGGGGAGTGAACCTGTCTCCGTACCAGAATCTGCTGCTCTATTATGAGCGGCTGCAACAGTCCTACGGCTGGACAATGCAGGAGGTGGATGAGCATGACATAGATTTTTTACTTGATCAGCTGATAGTCCTCAGTTTGACGGATGGCAGCCGCCATCAGAAATACATTGACGATGTCCTGTAGGAGGTGGGCAGATGGCAAAGCGTGGGCAGAAGATAGATGAACTGTATATCAGCCTTGGCCTGGACATTGCCCGGCTCCAGCTGGACTTTGATACGGCAGGCAAGACAGTATCACAGGCGGTGTCACGGCTGAACAGTCAGACCAATCAGGTCAAGCTGAAGATGGATGTAGACCTTGCCAAGCTGGAGGGCGTTGGCTCGGAACTGGACAAGCTGAAAATCAAGCAAGAAGCCATCAACCACCAGCTGGACTTGCAACGGCAGAAGGAAGAAATTCTATCTGCCGTTCTTCGTGATGCCCAAAAGACCAATGGCAGTGACAGCGAGGTAACACAGCGAGCACAGACAAACCTGCTGAAACAGCAGAAGATTGTTGCCCAAACCGAAGCTGAAGTCCGCAAGCTCAATGCGGAGATGGCAAAACTTGGCGGCACAATTGAGCATACCTCCGGCAAAGCAGGAACCTTTGGAACTGCCATGACGTCTGGTATCAGCAAGGCAAAAAGCGGCGTGGACAGTCTGACTGGCGGATTCACCATGCTGTCCGTCAAAGCAGCGGCAGTTATGGCCATCTTTTCTACGGGAGCAGGGCTGTTCAATCTGACCAAGGGAGCCATGGA
>CALGGN010000132.1 GCA_937915915.1 uncultured Selenomonas sp.
GTGTGCTCTTCCGATCTCCCAGCCAGCCCACAAAGGACTCGCCCAAGACTTCGTTGACGCTTCGCATCCGCGCCCCTTCTGTGTTGAATTTGTCTATGTTGTACACGAAAATGCGAATGTCGGACTCGATGAGCCTCTTCTGCCGATAATCGTCATTTGTGTAAAGAGCTGGAGGGCTGGAAAAGCATCCAAGGCCACGGAACACATATTTCTCGCTTTCGGGATTTCCCAAGTCCTGCCGCAATTTGTCGTAGATGGTGATGTTGGGAGCTACCACGAAAAAATCCTTCAGCCCGTGCTGGGCATAGAGATAGGTGATGAAGGCACCCATGAGACGGGTTTTCCCAACACCTGTGGCCAAGGCAAAGGTGAGGGAGAGAAAATCCCGCTCGAAGTCGGTGCAAATGGGAAACAGCTCGTGAATGGAGGCGAGAGTGCTCTGGGCTTCCGGCAGCACTCCTTCAGCGGTTGGCTTCTGCAATTTCACTGCTGAAAGAATGTTGTCCAGCCGCAGGAGTGCTTCCCTCTGTGGGAAGCGCAGGGAAAGGAGTCCGCTGATGGTCTCTGTATCGTACGCTGGATAAACAGGATTCGTCATGTGGGTTCCTCCTTTGCTATGATTTGCCAAGCACCGGTTCGATGATTGCCGACACGTTGCAAAATGCCACGGTCTTGCAGAACATTGAAATAGTATTTTGTCGTGTTTGGTGACCAGCCAAGCTCCTCTGCCGCTTTTCGTTGCGATATGTTGGGGGATCTGGAAATCAAATTGAGCAAGAGTTGCTCTTTTTCCGCTGAATTGAGTAAAGTTTGGGTAGTTTGGGTGGTTTGGGTAGTCGATTGGGTAGTTTGGGTGGTTTGGTCAGTTTTATTGTCCGTTTGGGTAGTTACACTATCCAAACGTCGGGGGAACCAGATGATAAACTGTCCCTCTAAGTCCTCCATTTCCGGTGCCGGGAGGCCGTAAGCAGCCGCATCCTCAAAGAGACGAGGAACGCCGCTGCCCCATTTGTCTATCACGCCCATGTAGTTGAAGGCTTCGGCAATGGCTTTATTGCGGGGGATGGAGACTCCACGCTTCATCTTTTCGATGGTCATTTCTGTGGTGAGCGCACCCGGAGATATGATCTCCAGCCGGTCGTCATAGAGCGCCACCTGTACCTGTCCCGGATGCAGATAGCTACGATGGCAAACAGCATTGGTAATGGCCTCCCGGATGCTCCGGGGCGGCATTTCGTAAAAATCCCGCCGCACAAGACCTTCTATCTCCGGAATGATTCGGATATACTGCAATACAAAGTTGTAGGCATCCTCAATCTGCTCATACAGAGGACCATGGAATTCCCGATGGGTGATGAAGTTGGCTTTTGTTGTCCCCTTGAATACGGCGCATTGGACATACGGTTCGTCAAAATGATCACCCACCTGTCCATTTAGCAACAGATAGCCATTCGTTGGGCGCAAAACATCCCCCTGACGCTGGATGAGTTTCCAGGCTATCAGTTGGCTTGCCGTCAATTTCCGCAGTGGAATCAAGCTGAGGTTGCTGTCCGTCTCACGCAGTTTCTCCCCGTAAGCGTGAAGGCGGTTGCAAAAATCCGTCACTTCCACCTCGGTGATGGATTTCTCCGTCACCTGCTGGTCAAAGCTGCGGTTTGACCCGGTGAGTATGAGTTCTTGCACTTGATAGCTTTCCGCCGGACGAGTGGTTCCGGCTACCCGTAAATATACTCCCCGTATCGCGCCTTGGGACTTGATGTAGTATGGGGTCATCATCCCGGAGGGGATTTCCGCCACGATGAGGGATTTATCTTCCACGGGCATGATGCTGATGCGGGGAATAATTTTGGGTTCACAACTGTCTATGATGGCGTTTGTTATGGCATCCATGGTGGCAAAAATCTCGTCCTGCGGCATACCCACGACTTCCAAGGTTTCATCTGCCACGCCGAAGATGATTTTGCCGCCGCGTCCGTTAGCAAAGGCTACCACGGTCTTGAGATACTTGTCACGGTTTTTCGGCTCGGAGACCTTGTATTCTAAATCCTCTCCTTCGCCGAACCGAGTGGGGTCAAGTTTCGTCATCGTATCCACCTTCTTCCCGCAATTCCTCATCATCTTCAACTTTCGGCGGATCAACGATGGGCAAATTGTAGTTATCCACCCCGAAGGTGCATTTTTTTAGAAGCATTTGGGGTATGAGCCGCAAGGTGATATTCTTGTAGGCTTTCGCCAGTTCCGGTGCAAAGGAAGTGGCTGCAATGGTGAGAAACTCCCCTTCGCCTAAGTCCTGGGCGATAGAGTCAAGATAAGCGGCGGTGATGGTGCGGGTAGTGGTAAAGAGCCAAGATTTTTCACTGCCCCGGGCCTGTTTCCAAAATGCGGAACTGTCCGGCTGATAGACATATCCCTCGTTGAGTGCTACGGCAGCGGCCAAGCGGTCGGCATCGTACTCTTCGGAAATAACAGGCTCCCCGAAACTGTCCAACTTAATGAGGGTGGGGGCAAGTTCATAAAAGCGGTAGCCGCCACCGCCTTGCCAATTTACGGCTTTGGTAATGCCGCCGGAGTCTTCGCCGTCAATCACTTTGTCGAGGCGCACTTTGCAGTGGGTATAGGCATGGTCGCCCATTTCGATACCGATGTAGCGGCGGTTCATTTTGTGGGCAACGGCGGCAGTTGTTCCGCTTCCCAAGAAGCTGTCGAGGACGAGATCGCCGGGATTGGTGGCGATTTCAAGGACACGCTGAATCAGTCGCTCTGGCTTTGGGGTGTCGAATACCGATTTTTTGCCAAACAAAGATACGATTTCTTTTTTTGCTTCATCTGTGTGACCTGCTTCTTCATGCGACCACCACGTATTTGGAACAATTTTCGGTGCATCACGTAAATATGCTTTGTACGAAGGCGCGCCATCACCGTTCTTTCCAAAGTAAGCCATACCTGAATTTACAATTTCATCCCATTGTTCCTTCGTTCTGCTCCAACAACGACCAGCGGGAGGTAGCTTTACAATGCCCTTTGGATTTGTAATTGGATATGTCAAGTTAGGGCGGATATTTGGTGCATCCCAGGGAATTGCTCGCCATGGTCCATTCGGGTCATTGTCAGGGTTTTTATATTGCTTTGCCTGTTCTGGTGTTCTTTCCAATCTGTTACGAATGACCTTCCATTTATCAGGATTTATTGCGTAAATCAAAATGTAATTATGAGATATTGAGAAAATAGCGTCATTAGAGCGCGAATATCTGCTTTGCCATGAGATCGAAGTAATAAAACGATTACGGCCAAATACTTCATCACACATGATTTTTAGATAATCTCGTTCATTATCATCAATGGAAATCCACAAGCTTCCTTCTTCGGAGAGCAATTTTCCTATAATTTCAATTCTCTTTTTCATCATGGAGAGCCAAAGCGAATGTTCAAAATTATCATCATAGAAGGTAAAGGCAGACTGGGTATTGTACGGCGGATCAATGTACACGCACTTCGCTTGTCCTGCATACTTTGCCTCCAATGCCTTGAGTGCAAGCAAATTGTCCCCGTGAATCAGTAGATTCCCCATGTTCTGCGCCCCGTGGGAATTTTTTTCGTCATAGAGCAGAATGCGCGGCTCTACGAGAAGCGGCTCGTCCTTCCCCGCCCAAGTCAGCTCCAGTTTTTGCTTCATGGTGTGTCCTCCTCGGTACTCCGATTGCTTTCATAAGGATATATTTCGGCAAGTGCCGGGAAAATCCTTTTTTCTTCGATACCGTATATCTTACCACAAAGCAGGGCAGTAGGCCACGGGGAGGAGAGGGGGCATGGGGCTACCGCTGAATCTCCTGCTCCAACCGCCGCAACACCTCCAAGTGTATCTGCCCC
>CALGGN010000133.1 GCA_937915915.1 uncultured Selenomonas sp.
AAAGCGAAGGGGGTGCATCTGCACCCCCTAAGGCTCGGAGTTTGCACCCCCCCTAATCTCAATGCCCATGTGCTTCGATAACTAAAAATCTGTCTTGACAATTTGGACACTTTAATCTCTCAATATCTTTCTCATTTGCGATAAAATTCAATTTTCCACCGCATTTTTTGCAAATATGTCGATGTCCTTTATACAGTTTATAGTGGGTCTTGAATTCTCCTGGATAAACACAATCAATCTCATGACATGGCATCGCTATTGACCATGAGCCTGCGGTCTTTTTTCTTGGTGGATTTGTTGCATCAGGGATGTACATATTTAAGGATGGTACAGTAGCATAGTAATTGCACCTATCGCATTGAGCTATCACGGGAACCGGATCTATTACTCCATCTGGATACAGAGAAAAAAACTCTTTGATATCATCACCCAATTCACCACGTTTACCTGCTTCCTGCGTTTCAACGTACACGTGGGGATAAGCAAAACCGACACCCAAGCGAAAGGAACTGATGTAATTGCATTTAGGACAGCATAGTTCATAGATTTTTCCCATACCATTCACATCCCTACTTTTTCTGTAATTCTAACTGAATTGGCGTTGCTTTGCCAAATCCCTTGTTTGGCAATAATTTCATGCCATTAATATCGGAATCTGCTGGAACATCAAAAATAAGTTTCACATCATGTACGGTCAGGCCGGGATTTACCTCTGTCAGATACCAAGGCTCATCAGAAGTCAGATTGGCAAATCTAAGTTTCAATGCGGCATCATCATCAATCGGATAGGTGCGACCTTTGTCATCCACCAAAACGAAGAACTGTCCCCCACCGGGCTGACGAGCAGCATTGGCGTTGTTTGTAGCATCAATTACCACAATGACATATTTCCCACCGGCCTGTTTGTTTCCGGCAGTGTTTTGCGAAGATACCTCCGTGACTTTGTATGTCCAATCTGCATAAGAAACTTCCGTATTCATACCAGCGGCTGGAGTGACCATTGGCATTCCATTTTCAAAATTTCCTTCGTAAGTAACGGTGTTGTTCTTGATACTTTTTCCTTGCCCGTTTAGGCTATCGTTTGAATAGTTGCCGGATTGTTCTTCATTGTCATTCGGCCACGTGGTACGACCCTGCCCTTCGAAATGACCGTTTTTGAAATCACCTTCGTAAATCCAAGGATTTCCTTGAGCGTTTTGAGTGGTGAATTTTCCTTTACCATTCGGAACGCCCTGTTCATTGACTTCTCCGGTATAGATGCCGCTTCTATCGCCATAAGACAAGGAGAGCGTCATTTGCTTATCGGTCACTTTTTGAGGTCCGCCACAACCAAAAATGAATAGGGAGAATACGAGCATAATCGCGATTGCACTAACTTTTTTCATATTGGTCACTCCTCGCACAAGTTATAGTTTCATAGCACACGAAATGTAATCATATCGTCAAGGCTGTCCATTGTTTCCACATCGCAAATATTATTTCCCAAGAGTGCTGTTTGGATATGATAAAAATACAGCCTTTCCTTCAGAAACCGAACAAACTCCCGTGAACGACGTTTATAGCCGTAAGCCGCCATTAACGTTCGAAGTTTCATGCGAACAAAGCCGTTTTTGCTGATAAACAGAATACGAATCCGCAGATTTTTGAAAAATAAATCCATGTCGAAATTATCTCGCAGCATGGCTTCATCGGAGAGTTCCCCGCCGCACATTTCTTGCACGGCGGGAAACTCCGCATCCATGGTGACCTTGTCTTGCATATAGTCAGACCAATACATGACGGCTAACGCCCACTTTTTATAATCGGCTCGATAATTGGGGTGGATGTATGCGTTATCCTCACGCCAAATACGGCGTGTAAGATTCATTGCCTCATTTATCGGTAGCATATGAATGTCAATAATACACGCCACATCAACTGCGCTGTAAAACAGTTCTTCCATTGCGGCTCACTCCTCCGCTTTGTAACCTTTTGAGGCGTTACAGGTTTTGCACAGCACTTGGAGATTGTCCGATACGGAAAGCCCCCCTGCATTCATAGGCTTGATATGGTCAACTTCAAGTCCGTGACGATCGGGAAAAACTTTGCCGCACTTGGCGCACTGATAGCCGCCCTCTACTTTGGCATTGGCGTAGGCATCATCGTACAACTTCTTTCCCATTGTCGGGTTGATTTGGGAGATTTCATAGAGCGTCAATGTTTCGATTGGTCGCTTGTCGTATTTCACTTGGGGGATACTCGGATATTCAGGAGGATCCGAAATTTTCAAAATCTCAATATTGATGAGCTTTCTGAGATATGTCTTTTTGCCAAAGAACAGGCGCAAAATATTATCGTCACTATTTTCCCAAAGTTCGTCCACGTATTCCTGCTCCGTCTGCCTGTCCATTCGCTCGTCCCATATCTTTCGAGCAATCAGATGTACATCAAGTTTATCTCTGTCCACTTGGTCAAAGGTATAAAATCTTGGAGCAAAATCTTTCTGGGCATAATATTTGAGGATATGTTGCACATCCTTCGGGTCATAAGTGGGAATCATCTCTTCACAGAAAAATTTATCCCGGCTTTTTTGCTCCAATTCCTCAAGCTGTTCTGCCGATAAATATTCTCCCTCTAAGGATGCCCAATCAAAAAGATTCGGTAATTCTTCCATGAATTTTTCGTAGGCATCCTTGGTGCTGTTATATACCATGACTTGATAGGAAAAATCCACGCCGTCCTCGTTGATGTATTGAAATGCGTACATACCGATGGGGATACGCTCGAAGAAGGGTACGGCCTCAAGTTCTGTGGTATCAATTGAATCATTGATGATAGCGGCAAATTCTTCAATCTTGGAAATGGCAATCCAGCGAAGTTCACGTTTTTTGTAATCCACCTCTCCTGGATCTTCACGTCCTCCGAAAAAGATGGTTTCAGGGCTCACCCAAGAAATATGCTCGTTCCAATCATCCATAAAGGCAACGATGTAGGAATATGGAGTGCCGCCTGCAGCCTCGCCCCGTAGCGCACGTCCTACCATTTGAGTCATCAAGATAGTGGAAACCGTGGGACGAGCCAAAAAGACTGTTTTAGTCATGGGGAGGTCAACGCCCTCGGTCAATATGTTCACATTAATCAGAACCTGCACGTCGCCTCGGCGATATTCTTCCAAGTACTCTTCGTTATTTTTGCTACTTATGGTCACACCTGTCCAACCGTCTTTAATGGTGGAAACAATATATCTGGCGGGGATTTTGGCATCATTGAATAATTTTGTCAAAGCAATTGCATGGTCGATGCTGACAGTAAAAATAATAGTTTGCCCGTATTCTTTCGCCTTTGCCTTATAGGTATCCAGAATCAGCCGATTACGAGGACCAGATTCAGCGATTTTCTTTGCTATATCCGGCGGCAAAGCATCCAAATTTTGAATAGTCTCCAAGGCTTTACTTCCCAATCCCTCACCGTAGTTCTCATCGGTATAGTAGGTTTCAAAGCGAGGTTTAGACAAAATGTGGCGGTTTATAAGCACTTTGAGATCTGTTTTATAGACCATGCCAATCTTATTGTGTACAACATTTCCATTTTCTATTCCGTCATGGTAGATATCGGCAAGCAACATTTGTTCACTTTCGGAAGTGCGAAAGGGTGTCGCCGTGAGACCGATGAGTTTTACATTTGGAACACGCTCGGCCACATATTTAATCACCTTTTGATAAGTTTTAGCCGTGGAATGATGTGCCTCGTCCACCACCATGTATATTTCCTTCTCATCTTTAATCCACGGGTCAAGCCGTTCCATATTTTTGCCGATACTGTCCTTGCTGATAATGAGCAAATTATCCGTCGGTTCAATATGAACAGCTCGGTCATGTTTTGTTGCTCCCGACACAATACGATAACGGAAGGAAGTAATATGCGGAAGTTCTGCAGCCGTAGCAAACTTGATGAATGATTTCGCGGCTTGGTCTAATAGGGTCTGACGGTGAGCCAGCCACAGAATTTTGATTTCTTTATCGAGCGCACGACGTAAAAGCCACTTTGATGCCGTGTAGGTTTTTCCGGCACCCGTCGGCAAAACTACCATTGTGCTATACGCTTTGTAAGCGTTATCCATCTTATCAAGGGCTTTCATTGCCTCCTGCTGATGGTCAAATGGTGGTCTTTCTGGCATACCTTTGGCGGGGAAAACTTCCCCTGCCGCCGTGATTTCTACCAATTCTTGTGACACAGTTTCTTCCTCGCTTTCTTGAGCAATTAAAAATTCTATCAAACCTCTGCAATCGTTAATTTTCACACTCGGCTCAACCCACTCTTGCCACACATCGGAATTCATGTAAGCATCGAGCGTTCCGCTTTTAGAAATGTTCACCATATAAACACAAAGTCCTGTCCAACTGCGATGAATAAAAAGTTTACCGTTTTCATAATACATGAGCCATTTTATGTCCATTTCCGGCGGAGCATATCCCCGTTTGATTTTAGCAATATCCGAATCGCTAAGAGACATTTTCAATGTGAAATGTTCTGCGTTATTAGGCATATCCTTTAACCAGCCATCTTCCCAATCGGTTCTCTTTACCATGACAGATTTACCTCATTTCAGGAGGATATTCGTACAGCCAATTAGCATCGTTATATTCTTCAATGTTTTTTAGTAGTCGCTCCACAAACGACTCTGCTTCTGGCTCACTGGCATACCAGAGCATGGATTGCCCAAAACCGTATCCTTTGTTTTTTGCCACGGGTGCGTCCCATATGTGTTTGTGTCGTGTGTTTCGCGGTAGCAATACGCAATTCTCAGACTTCGCTTCCACATTGTACCATTGAGTATCGCCGTTTTCATATTCAAGTTCCTGAATTTCACGGTATACGGTAGCGTTTCTATACCAGCCCATAACGGACGTTTCATTTAAATCCGTGGTTGCACACCATATAACGCAAATATTCTCAATGGCATCATCTGTTGATCTGGCATTTGCTCCTCGAATATTCTCTATGCGTAGTTGATTAGTATAGCCACTCCTACCACGTTTGGGTTCGACGAAGCCAAAACACATCTCGCCAGTCTCAGTTTGTACGGGCATAAAGTTTCTGTCTTCACCGCAAGTTCCCGTCTCGCGAGGATATTTGCCACCGTTAAAAGGCTTATCTTTTTGGCAAACTCCCTTATACCAAATCATCGAGGCAATTTTGCAAAATAGAACCTTTTCCAAGTATTACATCCCCTTACTGAATTTGAAACCAAATGTGCTTTTTGTCATTGGCGGACTTGCAGCCTGTGGTAGACGGTTGACTCTGCACAACCTGCCTCCTAACTTCACCGCAAAGTGAGCATTTCCATCGAGAAGAAGGACTACTTTCGGCAATAATCTGTGATATGCCAATTACGAATGCCATCGTGAGAAGGTAAATAAAAATTTTTGTCAGGGACTTCACAGCATTTCCACCTACCCTTTCCATGCGACATCTTCCCAACCGTTATAATCTCTGTTCACTATCTGTTCTGCTATTTCTAACCATTCGTCCCTCAAATCCTGCGGTGCAATCACATCTACTTGACTTCCTTGACTCAAGAGCCATATCAAAATACCGTAACCATAGACTTCAGCACTTACGTCATATACGCCTGTATCACGCTTATTTGCTTTGGCCGTTGGTAAACGATCTAAAACGTGTTCTACGGAATCCCCGAAATAACGAAACTTTACCCGCATCAATTCACCATCGTACATGAACTGCACACGTTTTCTAAATTCACCGTCACGGAATTTATCACGATAAGGAATACTAAATTTTTCTTCTAAAGTTGATACATTAGTCATTCTGTCCAATCGATAAGTGCGAAATTCATCCTCCGTCTTGTAGGGTTGCAGTCCTATCAAATAAAAATAAAACTCAGAGAATATCACTGCGAGGGGTTTAGCAGTCCTTTCCTTAGTTCTACCGTCTTGCCGTGTGTACGAAAATTTAATTGGATGTTCCTGAATAATTGCATCGGACACTTGCCACAAAATATCTACTAAAGGCTTCTTGTGTTGAAGCGGGACATAATTTACTGATTCGCTTTTTATGATGCCTTCCACAACTTTCCTCTGTGTCGGTGTAGCTTGTACCAACAATTTCGTGAGTAGCCGCTCCATTTCCTCCTTAATAAAAGCACGACTTTCCAAGAGAATCTTGCATACAGCAAGAACTTCTTGATTGGATAGCCACTCGCGCTCAAATCGCGCAAGATAGTAATAATTTTGACTTCGATTATATTTGACCGTAACGTCTGGCTCATACCCGTGTTTGTCAGCAAGATAACTGCGAATATCATCTATATCTCGCTGTATTGTCTTTTCACCCACACCATAATAATTCGCCAAATCTCGCTTTGAAAGTTGTTCCCCTTTATTAAGTCGCTCAAATATATCGAGCATTCGCAGTCCTTTATCACCCTTGTAGTCTAATGTAACAGTCATCGCTTACTCCTGTTTTGATTTTATTATACATTTCAATATGGACATTATAAGTCCATTTGAAAATTTTTTCAACAAAAATTTTAGACACCCCACCGAACCTCGGCAGAGTGCCTGTTTTTCAAATCCCCGTCCCATCCCGGAACACCACCGTCATGCCGCCATCCGCGCCCACCGTCACAGAGTCCACCATCGCGCCCCACAGCCGCTCGTCGAACTCCGCCACTGGCTCCTCCTGCGCCTTGAGCGTTCTGATGAACCCAGCCAGCCTCTCGCTCTTGGCTGACCGCTGGGCGATGGCCTCCGTCACCTCGTCAAACCATACCTTTGCCTTCTCGTACCGTTCCACCAGCCCGTTGTAGCGTTTCTGGTACTCCCCCTGGTCTTGGGCAATCCTCGCGTTCTCGGCGATGCAGTTCTGCGTCATCTCCACCAGCACCGCCAGTTCCTGCCCCAGCGTGGCTTTCTCCCGTTCCAACTCCGATGTATCGCAGAAGGTCTGTCGGACGAGGGTTGCATTGGCGACAATCTCATCCCGTTCCGTCACCAGCTTGTTGAATGCAGTGACAAAGGCTGCCTTGATGTCCTCCTCCGTAACATGGGGAGTCTGGCATTTATGCCCATCGTACTTGTTGTTGCAACGGTAAATGACCCTACGGTACTTATCGGTGCTGTGCCAGACCTTGGCTCCGAAGAAACCGCCACACTCTCCGCATTTGATTTTGCCGGAGAAAATGCTCACGCCGCTGTAGCGTCTGCCATCCTGCTTGCGCCTTGCAATCTCCGTCTGCACCATCTCGAAGGTGGATGGTTCGATGATGGCAGGGTGGCTCTGTTCCACGAAGTAGCTGGGGACTTGCCCGGTGTTCTTCACGGCCTTCTTCGTGAGGAAGTCCGGCGTGAAGGTCTTCTGGATGCGGGCGCAGCCTGTGTACTTCTCGTTGGCGAGGACTCCATTGATGGTGGCGGCATTCCACTTGGCTCTTCCCGTGACCGTCAGGATGCCCCGCTTGGTCAGTTCCTTGGCGATGACGCAGGGTGTCAGTCCCTTGATGAACAGCCCTTGAAGTGGCACGGGACAAGGCTTCCGAAAAAAGAGAAGGGGGTGCATTTGCACCCCCTCGGTGGGGATTTTGCACCCCCCAAAAACCTATATCACATTATTTTCTGTTATACTCCACTTTCCTGCTGCCGGTCAGCTGTGCTTTATCCGTTTGCAAGAACTGCTCTATCGCTGTCCATGTTACATCAAAATTATCAAGAAATGCCGTGTGCCATGCTTTGGGGACGATACATAGACTGGACTTGGGGATGTACTGCTCTGCCTCTACCATCGTCACCAAGGGAGCATGGTCATCCTCGTCTCCGGCAATCAACAGCACTGGGCATTCAATCGTCCGCAGGAAATCTTCGCCGACTTCCATTTTGCTCCAGAAGTTCATATAGTCCGTGCAAAATTCCTGATAGCGTTCCGGCTCCGGCATGATTCTTTTCTGCTGCTCAATAAATGCCGCATCTATTTTCTCCAAATCCGCTACCTTCATTTCTCCGCCGAAAAAGCCCGGCTTGAGAGTCCCGGCACCGATGGCCACGATGCGCTCGGCACGCTCCGGGTACATGGAAGCGACCTTGTAGGCCGTGTATGCGCCGTCGCTGAAGCCCAGCAGGACGGCAGGCTCGTCGGCGACTTCCTTCATCACCGCCAGCATATCATTCGCCTTCTGCTCATAGGTCAGCTCCGAATGTCCGATTTCCGAGCGTCCGTGTCCGCGGGTAGATACGACAATCACTCGGTAGTTCTTCCGTAAGTTGTCGATCATCTGTCCTATCTCATAGGGCGTACCCACACCGCCGCCGTGAAAGACGAACAGCGGCTTGCCCTCGCCGTAAACCTCATAGTAAATTTTTGCATCGCCCGCCTGTGCATAATGCCCTGCCGCTGTGTTGTTGCCGTAGGGCGTATCGCTACCCTTGGCCTCCGGCGCTTGCATGAAATAGCGTATGGCGGGCGCATCCTGTGCGTTGCCGTTCCCTGCTTTTGCCGCCTCGCCGATTTCCATGTTGCCCGCCAGCAGAATCGCCGCACTCAGCAGGAGTGCGCCGACCCCTTGGAGCTTTTTTTGCCAAATCATGCTTATGCCTCCAAATCCCAGACATCAATTCCCGTAGTTGCATCATATTTCAGCCCGATATTTCCGCCCTGCACAGGGACGAGAACCAGTTCCGCCGTGTAGAGCACCGTTGCTTTTTTCAAATGACCGCCAAGGTAGTCTATGCGCCCCGTTGCTCCGTCAAAGGCGGAAAAGAGGGCATGGGCGTGCTGCACCAAATTACCCTGCCTTCCGGTCACGATATTTCCTATGAGGGAAATCATCTCCAGCATACCAT
>CALGGN010000134.1 GCA_937915915.1 uncultured Selenomonas sp.
TTTATTGGGAGGTGTACATCTTGGGAAAGACCACCACGGATATGCAGCTTGTCCCTATCGGCAAACTCGTACCCTACGCCAACAATGCCCGGACACATTCGCCGGAGCAAGTCACGAAACTTCGCTCCTCCCTCCGGGAGTTCGGCTTTATCAATCCCGTCATCATTGACCGTGACTACGGCATCATCGCCGGACATGGACGTGTGCTTGCCGCCAAAGCGGAAGGCATCACCGATGTCCCTTGCGTTTTTGTTGACCATCTGACGGAGGCACAGAAGAAAGCCTACATCCTGGCGGATAACCGCTATGCGATGGACGCAGGCTGGGATGAGGAAATGCTCCGTGTCGAGATTGAAGCCTTGCAGGGCATGGACTTCAACATAGATTTGACGGGCTTTGACGAGGCGGAGATTGCCGACTTGTTTGCTGTTGATGATGGTGAAGCCAAGGAAGATGACTTCGATGTGGATGCGGAGCTTGAAAAGCCGTGTATCGCCCAAGCAGGGGATATTTGGCATTTGGGCAAGCACCGAGTCATCTGCGGCGATTCCACTCTGCCGGAAACCTATCAGCGGCTCTTGGGGAGCGAGAAAGTCAATCTCGTCTGCACAGACCCGCCGTATTTTGTGGCTCTCGAAAGTTCCTCCGGGAAAATCAAGAACGATGACCTCTCCGACAAGGACGGTTATGACTTCCTGCTCAAGACCTACCGTTGCCTCCATGACGCGATGGCAAAGGATGCATCCATCTATTCCTTTTACGCCACGGCAAAGACACGGCTCGTTTTCGATGCCTTCGAGGATGCCGGATTCAAGGTTGGCGCAGGATTGGTTTGGAAGAAAGACCGTCTCGTCCTTACTCGTACCGATTGGAAATATGTGCATGAACCAATCGTCTGGGGCTGGCGCAAGGACGGCAAGCACAAATGGTACGGTGACCAAAAGCAGACCAGCGTTTTCGAGTTTGCCCGCATCAAGAACAGCAAAACAGATGGCTGCGGCCACCCTTCCAGCAAGCCCGTGCCGCTTATCGCCTACTTGGTGCGCCAATGCACACAGACGAATTCCCTTGTCCTCGATGCCTTCCTCGGCTCCGCATCCACCCTCATTGCTTGCGACCAGTTGGGGCGCATCTGCTACGGCGTGGAATTGGAGCCGAAGTTCGTGGATGTGGCTGTGGCGAGATACGCTGCGGCGCATGACAACAGTTTTGATGATGTATTTGTGGAGCGAGGCGGAGAGAAAATCTCCTACGCCGACGTTCCGAAACCGAAGGAGGACTGACTTATGCGTGTATTTCTGAACCCAGGACACGCCCCAAACGGGGAGCCGGATGCCGGAGCCTGCAACCGTATCACGGGACTGCGGGAATGTGACGTTGCAAAGGGCATCACCGATTTGGTGGAAAAGTACCTCGTTGCTGCCGGAGTGGAGGTCGTGGGCAAGCTCCAATCGGACAGCCTGTCTGCCGTTGTCAATGCCTCGGATAGTTCCGGCGCAGATGTGTTTATCTCAATCCATTGCAATGCCTTCAACGAGATGGCCAACGGCACGGAGGTTTGGCACTACCATACCAGCAGGGACGGCAAACGTCTCGCCGAGGGCATTCAGCGGCAGATTGTGGATTCCCTCGGAACGACCGACCGTGGAGCCAAGGGTGCTGTTCCCCATACGGATAACAGTCTGTATGTGCTGAATTACACCGATGCCGTTGCGGTTCTGGTCGAGTGTGCCTTTATCGACAATCCCACCGATGAGGAACTGCTCCGTACCCGGCAGGATGATTTTGCCCGTGCGATTGCTCGTGGCGTGACGGATTTTGAATTGGAGGTTGGCTTATGAAACTGGACATTATCAAGAACGAACTGAAGGAACACATGGCGGACTTCGTGCAGAAGGAGGCGAAGGAGACTTTTCTTCTGTGGATGAAGGACGAGGCTTTGCCCGCCGTCAAGGAAATCGCCGCCATCTACAATGCGGAACTGGCGAAGTCCTCCGAAACCGAGACGGGCTGGTGCAAGTTCCGTGACCGTGTATTTCTGCCCTGCGTCGTGGACGGTGTTTTGTGGCTGATCGGCAAGGCTCTGGACGGCATGGCGGCAAAGCAGGGAGGCT
>CALGGN010000135.1 GCA_937915915.1 uncultured Selenomonas sp.
CTGACGAGATGCGGCTCGACCGCTACGAGGGATTCCCCTCCTTCTACTACAAGCGTACCATCCAAGCCGTGAAAACCGATGAGCATGGCATTCGTACAGGGCTGACTCGCGGCATGGCTTACATCATGCACGAGGAGCGGAAACTTGGAACGCCGTCCATGCATTACCTCCGCATCCTCGAACAAGCCTATAAGGAGTTCGGCTTTGATGAGGAGATTCTTGGCGAAGCCTACGATTACAGTCAGCCGGAGAGCGTTTCGGCTGAGGACTTGCCCTGCCTTTGGTAAAGTATACACTCTGAATCGCTTGCTATATCCCAGAAAGTACGGGAATATGTGACTACCGAAAGGGAAAACCACAGAGCAAGCGAAGGAGGATTTCACGATGAAAAAGACAGCATGGGCAAAGGAAACCACAATGGAAAAATTGGAGATGGGCGGCTACGCCAGCATGGGAGCGGTTCTGAAATACGATGACCACGCTTTGGTGGTGGGCTTGGATGCCAACGGCTACCACGCAGCGGTTTACGAATTCATCGACACGCCGGAAGAAACCGGGCTGGGGGACATCGAGTGCAGGCTGAACCTTGTGGAAGCCGCCACTGAATCCTTCAAGGACGGAGGTCATGCCATGGCTTGGTGCATGGCGCACATCTGAAAATCGAAAATAACCGAACATTAGCCCTTCGGGGCTTTTGCTCGTTCACATAGATATTTTTTGAGGAGTCGTAACTGCGGCTCCTCTTTGCTTTGGGGGTGGGATTATGTTGTTGGACGGTATCGAAATCATCGTGAGGAATGTGCCAGACATTTCCGATGAGGAAATCCTCCGCTATGTGAAATTTCTCCGACAGCGGCTGAAAGATCCATTGCATACCCTCGTCATTTCCCTGACCGAGGACGGCAGGATTGCCTTGGAATATACCACCCAAGGGCAGAAATTCGAGCGCATCCGACGCATCACCGGCTACCTGGTGGGGACAATCGACCGTTGGAACAATGCCAAACGTGTCGAGGAAAGCGAACGAGTTAAACACGGATAAACTGTATCAATCTGAGGATTGATTCGCTTTTGGGGAGCGGATTTCCTGCAGCCGAAAAAATTTAGGAAGGGGGTGACAATGTGCGGAAACTCAAGGGCTACAAGCCTACCAGATTCATGGCGAAAGGCTCCAAGTACAACAAGGATGCCGCAGACTTCGCCGTGTATTTCATAGAGCAATTATGCCATACAAAGGGCACCTGGTCCGGGCAGAAGTTCGAACTCATCGATTGGCAGGAACGGATTATCCGTGATGTTTTCGGCATCCTCAAGAAAAACGGCTATAGGCAGTTCAACACCGCCTATATTGAAATTCCGAAGAAGATGGGTAAATCGGAGCTTGCCGCAGCGGTTGCCCTTCTCCTTTGCTGTGGGGACGGGGAGGAACGAGCCGAAATTTACGGATGTGCTGCAGACAGGCAGCAAGCAGGAATCGTCTTTGATGTGGCTGCGGACATGGTGCGGATGTGTCCCGCGCTCAACAAGCGGGTGAAACTTCTCACTTCCAACAAGCGCATCGTCTATGAGCCTACCCACAGCTTTTACCAGGTGCTGTCGGCGGAGGCGTATTCCAAGCACGGCTTCAATATCCACGGCGTAGTGTTCGATGAGCTTCATACTCAGCCCAACCGCAAGCTCTACGATGTCATGACCAAAGGCTCCGGCGATGCCCGTATGCAGCCGCTGTATTTTCTCATCACCACAGCCGGGACGGACACCAATTCCATTTGCTACGAGGTTCACCAGAAGGCCAAGGACATTCTTGAGGGCAGGAAGATTGACCCTACCTTTTACCCGGTCATCTACGGAGCCGATGAGGGTGACGACTGGACAGATCCCGCCGTGTGGAAGAAAGCCAATCCTTCTCTGGGCATTACCGTCGGTATCGACAAAGTACAGGTCGCTTGCGAGTCCGCCAAGCAGAATCCCGCCGAGGAGAACAGTTTCCGTCAGCTTCGCCTGAACCAGTGGGTCAAGCAGGAAGTTCGCTGGATGCCCATGAGCAAGTGGGATGCCTGCAATTTTTCCGTCAGCGAAAATGCCCTGTTGGGGAGGGTCTGCTACGGCGGGCTTGACCTTTCCACCACTACGGACATCACGGCATTTGTGTTGGTGTTCCCTCCCTTGGACGATGATGACAAATACCAGGTTCTGCCTCACTTTTGGCTGCCGGAGGAAACCTTGGATCTGCGTGTCCGCCGCGACCATGTTCCCTACGATGTATGGGAGCGGCAGGGGCTTATCCATACCACGGAAGGAAGCGTGATCCACTATGCCTTTGTGGAGAGGTTCATAGAAAACCTCGGCAGCAAGTTCAACATACGGGAGATTGCCTTTGACCGTTGGGGCGCAACCCAGATGGCGCAGAACCTCGACAATCTCGGCTTTACGGTGGTGCAGTTCGGGCAGGGCTTTGCCAGCATGAGCCCTCCCACCAAGGAACTGATGAACCTTGTGCTGGAACGGAGAATTGCCCATGGCGGCAATCCGGTCCTCCGCTGGATGATGGACAACATTTTCGTTGAAATTGACGATGCCGGGAACATCAAGCCCAGCAAGCGGAAATCCACGGAGAAGATTGACGGAGCCGTGGCCATGATTATGGCGCTCGACCGCGCCGTTCGTTGCGGAAATCCGACCACGGAAAGCGTCTACGATAAGCGCGGAATCCTCTGGCTGTGAGAGATTGTATACACGATTTATTTTCACACATGGCCTTGATAAATCTCCGATAGTACGGGAATATGTGTCTACCGAAAGGGAAAGCACGGACAACCACAAGGGAGGAAAACAAAATGACAAAGCAGGAAGTAAACGAAATCATCATCAGCAAGGCTGCCGAGTACGGATTTGAGATCGAGGAAAATTCGCTGGGCTGGAACAACAAGCGCACGGGGCAGGATTACATCAGCATCCGGATCTTCCAGAACAACAACATCGATAAGACCGACTGGGAAAACCGCATAGGCTGCATCGACATTGAAGCCTGCGCCAGCGTCAGCCGGATGGGTGGAAGCCCCACGCCGGAGGAGCTTTTGAAGGCCGCCGATGAGATTGCGCGGGGAGCGAAATTCACGGCAGAACTTCAGAGCATGGGGCTTTCCTACGAAAGAACATTCTGAGCCGTAACAAGGCACGGTGCGCCGCTTGGAAGGGCGGCGCTTTTACGTGGGAAAAAGCCGTATTGTATACACGATTTATCTTCCATCATGGCCTTGATAATTCCTCTGAAGTACGGGAATATACACTCACCGAAGGAAAACACAGCGACACGAAACGGAGGAAACGACAATGACCATGAAGGAATATTACGGAATCCACAAAGTTGCCCGCTTCGCCACGAAAAAAAGAGATGAAGGCCATGAGCGAATGGATGTACGAGTACAAAGGCTACACGGTGATGCTCGCCGAATACACCCCTCGCGGCAAGAAAACCTGCTGGGTGGCAAGCGTGTGGGAGGAAACGGGGAGCAAGCGGTTCCCCTACAATAAACTCTTCGAGATGGCGAGCTACCCGCACTTCACGGCCTACGGCTTGAAACTTTGCCGCCAATGGGCGCAGGAATGCATCGACAGCATGGAAGCATAAACATACACCGACAGCGAACGCCACTCAGCAGGGTGGCGTTTTTTCATGGGAGGGATTGCAGATGAGCATTTTCAGTTGGCTGTTCCGTTCACGGGACAAGCCCACCAACAGCACGGCGGGGAGTTCCTACCGATTCTTTTTCGGCGGCTCCACGGCGGGCAAGAGCGTCAACGAGCGATCCGCCATGCAGATGACCGCCGTTTACGCCTGCGTGAGGATTCTGGCGGAGTCCATCGCGGGACTGCCGCTGCATCTTTTCCGCTACGATGGCAACGGCGGCAAGGAAAGAGCCGTGAACCATCCGCTGTATTTCCTGCTCCACGATGAGCCGAATCCTGAAATGACCTCCTTCGCCTTCCGTGAGACGCTGATGACGCACCTTCTCCTGTGGGGGAACGCATTCGCGCAGATTATCCGCAACGGAAAAGGCGAAGTGGTGGCTCTTTATCCCCTGATGCCCAACCGCATGACGGTGGACAGGGATGCGGCAGGGAGGATTTACTACGAATACCTCTGCATGAAGGACGAGGCTCCCACCGTGAAGGGGACAACCGTCCGGCTTTCCTCGGCAGATGTCCTCCATGTGCCGGGGCTTGGATTTGACGGCATCCTCGGCTATTCGCCCATTGCCATGGCAAAGAACGCCATCGGCATGGCCATGGCCTGCGAGGATTACGGCGCATCCTTCTTCGCCAACGGAGCCACCCCAAGCGCCGTGCTGGAATATCCGGGAACCCTCAAAGACCCTGCCAAAATCCGGGAAAGCTGGGAACTTGCCCACGGCGGCAGAAACTCCCATCGCATTGGGGTGCTGGAAGAGGGTATGAAGTACACGCCCATCGGCATGCCGCCGGAACAGGCGCAGTTTTTGGAAACGAGAAAATTTCAACTTAACGAAATCGCCCGTATCTTCCGGGTGCCGCCCCACATGGTGGGGGACTTGGAGAAAGCCACGTTCTCGAACATCGAACATCAATCCCTGGAGTATGTGAAATACACCCTCGCTCCTTGGATTTGCCGCTTCGAGCAGTCCATGGCGAGAGCCTTGCTCCTGCCAAACGAGAAGAAGGAATACACCATCAAGTTCAATGTGGATGGGCTCCTTCGGGGGGATTACCAAAGCAGGATGCAGGGGTACGCCATCGGACGCCAAAACGGATGGATGAGCGCCAATGACATACGCCAACTGGAAAGCCTCGACCGCATCCCGGAGGAAAAAGGCGGGGATCTGTATTTGGTGAACGGCAACATGGCAAAACTGGAGGATGCAGGACTCGCATACTTACGCAACAGAAAGGAGAAACCTACGGATGGCAAAGACGAGAAAGTTTTGGGCTTGGAATAAGGAAAGCTCGGACGCAAAGGAGCGAACGCTCATCCTTAACGGCATTATTGCCGAGGACAGCTGGCTTGGGGACGAAATCACGCCCCATGAATTTCGGGATGAACTTTATGCCGAGGACGGGAACATCATCGTGCAGATCTGTTCTCCCGGCGGGGATTGTTTTGCGGCGGCACAGATTTATTCCATGCTGGCAGAATATCCCGGCAAGGTGACGGTTCGCATTGACGGCTTGGCGGCATCGGCGGCAAGCGTGGTGGCTATGGCGGGGGACGAGGTGCAGATGTACCCCACGTCCCTCATTATGGTGCATAATCCCGCTACCATTGCCATGGGCGACCATAACGAGATGGAGAGAGCCATCGCCATGCTGTCGGAGGTGAAGGAATCCATCATCAATGCCTATGCGACCAAGACCAAGCTGGCGAGGGCGAAGATTTCCCACTTGATGGAGTCCGAAAGCTACATCAGCGCACACAAGGCAGTGGAGCTTGGCTTTGCAGATACCATCTTGAAGCGTGACGGCGAAACGGAGGATATTTCCGCCGGGGCTTCCATGCTGTTCTCACGCTGGGAAGTGTCGAACGCCATCATCAACAAGCTGACGAAGGTGTGCGCCGTTGCTCCTATGCCGGAAACGGAAGACCGGACCAATGAGCAGAAAATATCTGCCGATAAACCCAATCTGCCAAACTCCTCCGAAGAAGCGGAGCAGAATGTTCCTGCCGCCGAATCGGAGACAACTAAGCTGCAGGGACGCTCCGTAGATTCGCTCTTGGAGCGTCTTTCCATTATCAAGAACCATATCTGACGATTTGAAGGAGGAATTTTTTATGGCTACCACGATCAACGAACTCCGTGCAAAACGCGCCCAGGCTTGGGAGGCTGCAAAGGCTTTCCTGGAATCCCATCGGACGGAGAAGGGCATCCTCTCCGCCGAGGACGATGCCACCTACACCCGCATGGAGCAGGACATTGACGCTTTGGGCAAGGAAATCAAGCGGTTGGAGCGTCAGCAGGAAATCGAGAACGAACTGAATCTCCCCACCAGCCAGCCCATCACGGCAAAGCCTTCTGCGGCATTGGCTGTTCCCTCGGTGGGGCAGGGGCGCAATTCGGAGGAGTACAAGACGGCTTTCTGGAACATGATCCGCTCCCGCGCTCTCACGCCGGATGTCCTCAATGTGCTGCAAGTCGGCACGGATGCGGACGGCGGCTATCTCGTTCCCCAGGAATTCGAGAATACCCTCATTGATGCCTTGGCGGAGGAAAACCTTGTCCGCAAACTCGCCCGTGTCATTACCACCGATACCGGGGACAAAGTCATCCCCATGGTCAAGAGCCATGGCTCGGCAGCTTGGATGGATGAGAACGCTCTCGTTCCCGAATCCGATGACAAGTTCGACCAGATTACCGTAGGGGCGCACAAGCTGGGGACTTTCATCAAGGTTTCCGATGAGCTCATGGCAGATTCCGCTTTCGACATTGCGGATTATATCGCCAAGGAATTCGCCCGCCGTATGGGAGCAAAAGAGGAAGAGGCTTTCTTTATTGGCAACGGCACGAAGAAGCCTACGGGCATCCTCGCCGACACGGACGGCGCGGATGTGGGGGTGACGCTGAACAGCGCCGCTATCACGGCGGACTCTCTCATCGACCTTTTCTACAGCCTCCGCGCGCCCTATCGCCGGAACGCCGTGTGGATCATGAACGATTCCTCGGTGAAGGCCATCCGCAAGCTCAAGGACAAGAACGACCAGTATCTCTGGCAGACGGCTCTCACGGCGGGAACGCCGGACACCATCCTCAACCGTCCCGTCTATACTTCGCCCTATGTGCCGGAGGTGGCTGCGGGCAACAAGGTCATGATTTTCGGCGACCTTCAGTATTACTGGATTGTCGACCGTCAGGGCAGGGTGTTCAAGCGGCTCAATGAACTCTTTGCCACCACGGGTCAGGTCGGTTTCATGACCACTCAGCGTGTGGACGGCAAGATGGTTCTGCCAGAGGCCGTGAAGGTCATGCAGGTCAAGGGGTCTTCCGCATCGTCCGGCACCTGATCAGATAGTGTCCTATTCGACAGATGATACGGATTTTCCTGTTAAATTCTGGATTTGTGGGGGAGATGCCAAAAGGGTGTCTCCCCAATTTTATGAGGTGACAGCCAATGATAGTGACATTGCCGAAAGCCAAGGAATATCTCCGCATCGACACCGATGCCGAGGACGATATTGTCCGCAAACTGCTCCGAGCGGCAGAAAGCCTGTGCATGGATGTGGCGCGGATGAACGAGGACGAGTTCAAGGCTTGCGGAGCCATAGCCAAAACCGCCGTCCTCTATGCCCTGGCGTATTTCTACGAACACCGGGACGAGGCAGACCATAAGGCATTGACGCTGAC
>CALGGN010000136.1 GCA_937915915.1 uncultured Selenomonas sp.
AGAAGTGCAAAACCTGATTCTTGCCATAGTCAAAGCACAGGCTGTCCCAGGCCGGATGCTCGTGGCGGTCCCCCGGATAGAAGAACTGGTTCGGATCGCCGCAGAGATTGCCGAGCCCCTCGACTTCGTTCTTGACCGCATGGCTGTGCACGATGTCCATGATGACCGCGATGCCCTGTGCGTGTGCCGTGTCAACGAGATCCTTGAGCTCTTCCGGCGTGCCGCAGCGGCTGCTGGCAGCAAAGAAGGAGCTCACATGATAGCCAAAGCTGCCATAGTAGGGATGTTCCTGGATTGCCATGATCTGGATGCAGTTATAGCCGTCCTTGATGACGCGGGGGAGCACGTTTTCCTTGAATTCCGTATAGGTTCCGACCTTTTCTGCGTCCTGGCTCATGCCTACATGGCATTCGTAGATGAGCAGCGGATCGGTCTTGATCTTGAAGCCCTGGTCATGCCAGGTATGTTTTTTCTCGGGATCCCACACCTGTGCGGAGAAGATCTTGGTCTGGTCGTCCTGCACGACGCGCTGGCACCACGCGGGAATGCGCTCGCCCTCGCCGCCGTTCCAGTGCACCTTCATCTTGTAGAGGTCGCCGTGCTTGAGCTTGTCTGCGGGAAGCTCGATCTCCCAGTTGCCGCTGTCGGACACGCGCTTGCAGCGATACGTTTCATCCTCCTGCCAGCCGTTGAAGTCGCCGATGAGGTAGATGTCCGTAGCGTTGGGCGCCCATTCACGGAAGACCCACCCCTTGTCGGTCTTGTGCAGGCCGAAATACAGATGTCCCGTGGCAAAATCGGAAAGAGAACGCTTTCCGTTCTGCGTGAGCTGGTTCAGCTTCCAGACCGCGTGGTCGTGCCGCCCGCGAATGGCGTCCTCATAGGGTTCCAGCCACCCGTCATGTGCCACCAGACCGATGTGTTCATTTGCCATACCTTTTCGCCGTGATAAAATCCCCATGAGCGGGGATCCTATCAGCTCCCTCCCATCTCCAATGAATTTTTTCGTGAAACACGCCGATTTCATTATAACGCAATTGTTCAAATTTTGCCATAGGCAAAATATACCCTATGGCGTTTCGTCAGGCTCGTCCTGACATAACGCAATTGGACGATTTGGGAGCGGAGCGGATGAGCGAGTGGGTAAGCGAACAGGTCTCATTGGCGGAGCGCATGGTGACGGCCAGCAAGGATAAGGATTCCGTCAACGATGTGCAGTGCAGACGGATTCAGGATAATGTTAAATTGTTTAACAGAGAATTGTAGAGTGTTCAAATTTTGCCTATGGCGTTTCGTCAGGCTCGTCCTGACTCTTATGCCCAGACACCGCTTTTATAGCAGCGCAGGCCAATGGCCGCCGCTGCCAGACAGAGCAGAAAATCAGGCAGGGCCTGCAGCACGCCGCAGTACAGTATGGCGGTCCACAAGGGAATCGGTGCAGCAATCACATAATTCGAGACGAGATAAAACCAGGCAATGCCGATCACATACACGATGACCATTCCGCCCAAATTGGCCATCAGCAAACCGGAATAAGATACAACAGGGAATCGGCGCACGCAGAACCCGCAGAACCAAGCCTGCAGAATAAAGGCCAGCAGATAGCCGAAGGTCGGCTGCAGGACGTAGGCAGGGCCGCCGCCCGAGGCAAATACAGGGACACCCAGCAAGCCCAGCAGCACATAGGCGCCTACGGCAATGGCTCCCAATCTGGCTCCGAGCACCAGGCCAGCCAGCAAGGTGAACATGAACTGCAAGGTATAGACATCCGCACCGACAGGGATGCGAATAAAGGTCCCTGCCGTGATCAGGGCAATGAACAAGCCGCACAGAACGATTTCGCGAACAGAAAGATGATTCATTTTCGTCCCCTTTGTAACTAACTTTTTATAAATATTCACTTGGCTGCAAACGGATATGCTTTCGAGCGTTCCTTCCTTAGCCCCGCCGGAACCATTCCTTCATCACGGAGAAGATATGAACGAGCTCGTCATCCGTGAGGATGTAAGGAACCATCGAATATAGATACTTCAGGAACGGCCGGGCAAAGACACCGTGTTCATAGGCGAACTGCTGATACCCGGACAATGTCTCGGCATCATAGACTTCTATGCAGGCACAGCCGCCCATGATGCGGATCTCACGGATACGCGGGTCGGTAAAGCCGGACAGCTCCCGGCGGGTGATTTCTTCGATATGGGCAACCTTGGATGGGACATCGAGCCGGTCAAAGAGGTCGATGGCGGCCTTGGCTGCGGCACAGGCCAAGGCGTTGCCCATGAATGTCGGGCCGTGCATCAAGGCTTTCTCCGGTGCATCATCGTAAAACGCGGCAAAGACCTTCTGGTTGGCAATCGTGACGGCATGGCCGATATGGCCGCCGGTCAGCCCCTTGCCCAGCACCAAAATATCCGGCAGGACGGCATCCGCGACAAAGCGATGGCCGGTCCGGCCGAATCCTGTGGCTACCTCATCGAAGATCAGCAGCACGCCATACGCATCACAAAGCTCCCGTGCCCGCTTGAGGAAGGCAATGTCGTACATGCGCATCCCGCCTGCGCCCTGCAAGAGCGGCTCGACGATGAAGCAGTTCAGCTCGTCATGATAGCGGTCAAAGGCCGCTTCCAGAGATGCGATATCCGTAGGGATATGCACCACATAGGGATTATCGCCGTAGACCTGCAGGACGAAATGATAGTCCTCATCATCGCCGACAGCCATGGTCTTGAAGGTATCGCCATGATAGGCATGATTCAAGGCCAGCACCGTTTTGCGATGATTCTCGCCGCAGTTCACATAATACTGCAGGGCCATCTTCAAGGCCACTTCCACGGCAACGCTGCCCGAATCGGAGAAGAAGCAGTAATCCAAATCCCCCGGCAGCCAGGATGCCAGCTTCTCGGACAGTTCTTCCACGGCTTCATGGGTAAGGCCGCCGAGCATGACATGCGAAAACTTGGCAGCCTGTCTGCAAATCGCCTCCGTGATTTGCGGCTGATGATAACCATAGATGACACTCCACCAGGATGAGATGGAATCCAGGAGCTTCGTATCCTGTGTGTGAAGATACGGCCCTTCGGCAGAGATGATCTCATAAGGGGCTTTCATCGTCTTCATCTGTTCATAGGGATACCAAATCATCGAACGAACCTCCCGTTTACCCTTTTCTGCATTTTCACTGCTTGCTCAAAGCCCTATGTTTCATAAGATACTCCTTTTCTGCTACCTTGTCAACTTATTGCAAAACGATGGTTGACGATTTAAGGAAACGCTGATTAAATGAGCTTTTGTCATTGTCGAAGGATTTTTCTGTCAGGCAAGGGCAAAAGGGAATTAATCAGCGTTTCCTTATACCAATAGCCTTTGCATGTCCCGTGGCAATTCCGCATGGATGTCGATGGGTTGTCCGCTGAGGGGATGCGTGAGGGAAATGCGTGCCGCGTGGAGCGCTTGGCGCTGGATCAGCGCTCGGCTGCCGCCATAGAGATCGTCGCCCAGCAGGGGGTGCCCGAGATGGGAGAGATGCACGCGGATCTGGTGGGTACGGCCGGTCACAAGGGAGAGCCGGAGGAGACTGTACCGTTGGCCTTCGCGCTCCCATACTTTTTCCGTCCGATAGCGGGTGACGGCGGGCTTCCCCTCCGGAGCAACCCTGCGGGTAATGATGCTGTCGGGGCTCCGCGCGATGGGCGCATCGATGGTTCCCTCGGGAGGTTCCAGTACGCCTTCGGCAATGGCAAGGTACTCGCGATGGAAGAGCTTGCCGTCCTTCGTGGAAAGAAGGTGCTGGATCTCGGGACGCTTTGCCGCAAGAATCAGTCCGGAGGTCAGCCGGTCCAGCCGGTGGACGCAGTGGAAGGCCGTGTCAAGCCCTCGGGAACGGTAAAGACCGAGAAGGGCATTTGCGAGCGTTCCGCGGATACAGCTTGGGGTCGGGTGGACAAGCATTCCTGCAGGCTTGTTGACAATCAGCAGGTCCTCATCCTCGTAGCGGATATCCAGGGGGATTTGCTCCGGCAGAATATCCTGCGCTGCAGGCGGCAAATCGTAGCTCAGAACATCGCCCCCGTGGAGCAGGGTGCCGATGGCCCGGGCGGGATATCCGTTCACGCAGAGATTGCCATGGTGCTTTATGGTGCGGAACAGGCTGCCGGAGACCCCCTTTTGCTTCAAAAAAGCCCTGACGGAAATCCGTGTCAGGGCATCGGGCACGATATAGGTCATCATTGTTTCTTTTGTGCGGGATCTTCGCCGCGCAGGAGGGAAATGATGCGGAAGGAAAGGCTCAGGATGATGGCAACGATGGTTGCGAGGGACATGCCCCTCAGCGTGACCGCGCCGATCGTGAGGCTTGCGGTGCTGACGCCCAGCCCCATGACGATGGAGGTCAGCAGGAGGTTCATCGGGTCATTGTAGTCCACTTTCTTCTCGACGAGGATGCGGATGCCGGATGCCGCGATGACGCCGAAGAGCAGCATGGAGACGCCGCCCATGACGGGAGTGGGAATGCTCTGGATGATGGCGGCAAGCTTCCCCATGCAGGACAAGAGGATCGCGAACACCGCAGCGCCGCCGATGACCCAAGTGCTGAACACCTTTGTGATGGCAAGCACGCCGATGTTTTCGCCATAGGTCGTGTTCGGCGTGGAGCCGAAGAAGCCGGACAGCATGGTGGAAAGGCCGTTTCCGAGCAGGGACCTGTCCAGACCGGGATCTTTCGTCAGATCGCTGCCTACGATATTCCCCGTTACGATGAGGTGTCCCACATGCTCTACAATGACGACAAGGGCAGCAGGCAGGATGATCAGCATGGCGCCGATGTCAAAGGTCGGCGTATAGAAGGTCGGCAGCGCGAACCAAGGCGCGGCGCTTACCGTATCCCATTTCACAAGCCCGGAAAAAGCGGCAACGATGTAGCCGCCAATGACGCCGATCAGGATGGGAATGATGGAAAGAAAACCACGGAAGGCAACGGAGGCGAATACCGTGATCCCCAAGGTGACAAGGGAGACGAAAATGGCGGTGGAATCCGTCTGATCTGCAGTGAGGCCCGCCATATTCGCAGCAGTGGGCATGAGCTCCAGTCCGATGACCGCCACGATAGCCCCCATGGAAGCCGGGGGGAACAGCATATCAATCCATGCGGTCCCCAAAAAGCGGATGAGCAGCGCCACGAGGCAGAACACGGCGCCAACGAGGATGAAGCCGCCAAGAGCCGCTTCATAGCTGTACTCAGAAAGCACGAGAAAGACCGGGGACAGGAAGGCGAAACTCGATCCGAGGTAGGCGGGGATGCGTCCCTTGCAAAGCACAAGATAGAGAATCGTGCCGATGCCGTTGAAGAGCAGGCAGGTGGCAGGATTGACGTGGAAGAGGATCGGCACCAGCACAGTGGAGCCGAACATGGCAAAGAGATGCTGCAGGCTCAGTGGCACAGTCTCCAGAAGCGGCAGCTTCGCATCGACTGGGATAGTACGATTGCTCAAATGAAACACTCCTTATGAAAACACAAAATCTACAGTCAATCACTTTATACAGGTTGATATCTAGTGCAGCAAATTCCAAATAACTTGCTGAATCACTTGTCTAAATTTCCGTGGACTTCGTTATCGTTGCTTGACGTAGCTCTGCTACGACTGCGCTCCTCTGCCTGTGTCCACGAAAATTTATCCTGCGTTCAAACAGCAAGTTATTTGAAACCTGCTACACTAGCAACTATGATAGCCTTGTCTTCCGGCGAAATATCCAGTGCCTCCATTGTTTCGTCAAGACTCCATCCTCGCCTAGTCATAAGGGATTTTACGTTTTTGAGCATATTTTCAATACGACCTTCATCGTATCCCTCACGGCGTTGTTGTTTCAATTCCATCATCAATGTCATATACTCCAACCTCGTTTCATCATGCTGCTTCACACGGTCAACTTCTGCGGCCACATCCTTGGTAAATTTTCCCTCGGCAGTCTTGCCATCGACATAATCAAGGAAATTTGCAATATCGGCATCAACCTCGCCGATGGTTCCCTTTGCATTCAGGAAGAGCTTGGTGGTTTCATCCCCCAGCTCCAAACTCTCACTCTCATGACAGCGGTTAGAGAAGGTATAAACCCTGCGGCCTTCATCAAATGGATCAAATGTGCAGATGAAGATGACATAGGAAGTTTTCAGTTCTATATAGTCCTTGCCCTTGCCCAAAACATCAAGGTCAATCATAGCCTGATAATATCTTGTCCGTTTTGGGAGCCAGCCATCAGCACCGTCAGATGTCTGCATCTCTATATCCATGATGATTCCATCATCCGTTTCTACATACAGGTCGAGCCTTACGCTCTTGCTGGCCGCTCCTATGGCGATACTCTTCTCCGCAACGGGATAGATTATCCGCTTAACCTTGATTTTCAGCAGCTTCTGAATAAGTCGCTTGCACAGCATCTTATTCTGCATAACTTTCTGAAACAGGAAGTTATCACAGATTGTAAGTTCTTCCCACTCTTTTATTCTCGCCATGTGTTCACGCTCCCTGCTTATATCTTACAACCAACATCAACCACTTATCAAGTGGAAGTTATGCTATTTTGTACTTTGTAGGCATCTACATTTGTTCAGCCGTCGAAAACCCGTCTATTGCAATATTTTATGGGCTGCCCTTGGCAAAATACCCGTAATAAGTTATAATAAACACGCATTCGGCGTTTATGAATGACAGATGTTTCTGTATGGTGGATATTCTGGTTTTAGGATTTGCGAGCAAGTCCTTCATAGGAGGAGAACGAGGTTGGCTCTGATTGTAAAGAAATTTGGCGGCAGCTCGGTGGCGACGACGGAAAAGATCATGGCAGTCGCAAAGCGTGTACTGGGCGAGAAAAAACCGGGCGATCAGGTTGTGATGGTGGTATCCGCGATGGGGGATACCACAGATGAGCTCATCGAGCTCGCAAAGGGTATTACGAAGGAGCCCTATCGGTATACCAGAGAGATGGATATGCTTCTGACCACGGGGGAGCAGGTTTCCATTGCGCTTCTGGCAATGGCGTTCAAGACTTTGGGGCAGGCGGCGGTCTCGTTGACAGGCCCCATGGTCGGGATGAAGACGGATTCGGTGCATACGAAGGGGCGCATCATTGATATCCAGCCGGAGCGTGTGCAAGAGGAACTGGACAAGGGCAATATCGTGGTCGTGGCCGGCTTCCAGGGCGTGGATCCCTCCGGCGATCCGGTGACGCTCGGACGCGGGGGCTCGGACACCTCGGCAGTGGCACTGGCAGGCGCGTTGAAGGCGGATGCCTGTGAAATCTTTACCGACGTGGACGGCATTTACTCCGCGGATCCCCGCGTAGCGAAGGGCGCACGCAAGATGAAGGAAATCACTTACTTCGAGATGCTGGAAATGGCTCGCCTGGGTGCGGGCGTCATGCAGCCGCGCTCCGTGGAGATGGGACAGCTTTTCAAGATTCCCATCCATGTGCGCTCTACCTTCACGACGAAACCCGGTACGATCATTAGGGAGGACTATACAATGGAAGAAAAAGATTTTGAGATCAGAGGCGTGGCACATGATGAGAAGGTGGCAAAGATTGCTGTCCTTGGCATCCCGAACACACCGGGCATTGCCCATGAGATTTTTTCCGCTCTGGCGAAGGCCAGCGTCGATGTGGACATGATCGTGCAGAGCATCCGCAATATCGAGAAGAACGTGACGGATATGGTATTCACGGTGGCCATCGATGACCTTTCCGTGGCAAAGGACGTGGTGGATAAGGTCGCGGACAAGCTCAGCGCCATTGCCGTTCTCATCGAGGAGGACGTGGCGAAGGTTTCCATTGTCGGCGCGGGCATGCTCGGCAGCCCCGGTATCGCAGCGCGCATGTTCGGTGCTCTCTCATCCAAGAGCATCAATATCGACATCATCAGCACATCGGAAATCAGTATTTCCTGCCTGATCAAATCCTCCTGCATCAAGGAGGCGGTCAACGCCATCCATGATGAGTTTTTCCCGAACGGACAGGAGCAGTAGGGGCGAGGGGCTTCTCGGATTCTTGACAATAAATTTCATTCATGTTACGATAAATCAGTTAGCTCATGTGATATGGTTTGCATGACGGGTGGGTTCATTATTTTAGATGAAAGAGGTTGAGTTGCATGGCAAAGATCGATTGGAGCAAGTATGGCATCACCGGGGTAACGGAGGTCCTGCACAATCCTTCCTACGAAGTGCTGTTCGAGGAGGAGACAAAGGAAGGGCTGACGGGCTATGACAAGGGGCAGGTCACAGAGCTGGGCGCTGTCAATGTCATGACGGGTGTCTATACGGGACGCTCCCCGAAGGACAAGTTCATCGTGATGGATGAGAACTCCAAGGACACGGTATGGTGGACTTCGGATGAATATAAGAACGACAATCATCCGGCCTCGAAGGAGACTTGGGAGGCTGTCAAGAAGATTGCCCAGAAGGAGCTCTCCGGCAAGAAGCTCTACGTGGTGGACGCTTTCTGCGGCGCGAACAAGGATACCCGCATGGCCGTGCGCTTCATCATGGAGGTAGCATGGCAGGCGCATTTCGTGACGAA
>CALGGN010000137.1 GCA_937915915.1 uncultured Selenomonas sp.
AGACACCAGAATCGAAAGGAGAATCGCAACGAGCGCCGCTCGCATTGGCGTATAGCCCGAAACCAGGAGATAGACGATGACGATCAGCGGCAGGGCCAGATGGCCGCGCTCCCGCAGCAGTGCGCCAAGCCTCGGGAGCTGCTCCCTCGGAATGCCCTTGAGATTGCTCCTCTTCGCTTCAAAATGCACACCCAGCCAAACACCCATGAAGTAAAGAAACGCAGGTATGATGGCTGCCTGCACGATATCGATATAGGGCACGCCCACAAACTCCGCCATCAGGAATGCTGCCGCGCCCATGACGGGAGGCATGAGCTGCCCGCCCGTCGAAGCCGCCGCCTCCACAGCTCCGGCGAAATTCTTATGATAGCCCAGCTTCTTCATCATGGGTATGGTCAGGCTGCCCGTGCCCACAACATTCGCAACGGAACTTCCCGATACCGTCCCCATGAGCCCGCTGGAGAGCACCGCCACCTTCGCAGGTCCGCCGCTGGCCCATCCTGCAATGGCATTTGCCGCGTCAATGAAGAATTTTCCCAGCCCCGTAGACTCCAGATAAGCCCCAAACAGGATGAACAAAAAGATAAAGGTAGAGGATACCCCCAGAGGAATCCCAAAAATGCCCTCCGTCGTGTAGTAGACATGGGAGACGAGCTGGCTCACGGTCAGCCCGCGATGAGCCAGCACCCCGGGCATGTAGGGGCCGGCGAACGCATAGGCCAGGAACGCCAGCACCACGCAGACCATGGGGATCCCCACGACCCGCCGCGCCGCCTCTATGACAAGCCCGATGCCAATCACGCCTATCACAACATCCTCCGTAGTGGGCAGGCTCGATCTGAGGATGATCTCCTGGTACTCCATGACGACATAGGCCGGTGCAGCGGCTCCCAGTATGGCCAGCA
Source organism: uncultured Selenomonas sp. (assembly GCA_937915915.1). GTDB lineage: Bacteria > Bacillota > Negativicutes > Selenomonadales > Selenomonadaceae > UBA9786. Next base: position 906 of record CALGGN010000137.1, read on the forward strand.
GCACATCGAGCGGATGCACCTTATGCTTCGACCAGGACTTCATAGTCGGATAGAGCAGGTACGACAACGCGAGGCCGAACCCCAGATGCACCGCCCTTTGCAGCTGCGCATCCAAAACGCCGAAAATCGCGGTGTAAAGCTGAAATACAGAGAAAGTGATGGCCAGAGCAGACACGAGCTTCGCCATAATCCCCGTATACTGCATGGTATCCGATTCACTGTCATATTTCTTCAGTACCGCCTCCGCCCTCTCCTTTTCTGACATCTCTCTCATAAATCCATCCTTCCTGCATATTCAGTCCATTTCCTGTAAACCGGCTCCACGCGGATATCAATCTGCGTCCCCGGAGGGAACATCTCATAGAGTTTGTACTCCTTCCCATTCAGATACAGCGTGAGCTGCGTTCCCACTCCCGTGCGCAGGCTCAGCTCCGGAAAGCGCCTGTCCATATGCTCCAGCACATAGGCGCCCCCCTCCTGCCGGAAATCTCCCTCCGACTCCAAAAAAGGCAGCCCCACCCCAAAGGACTGATATTCCGTGCGCAGCAGGCGAAAGCCATCGCCCTCCACCATCAGATCCTCCCGAACCGGCGTCTTCTGCACGGAATGGATGAACCTCAGGGAAAATCGCTGCCCCTCCTGCCCAATGCTTGCCGGTGCGCATGCAATGAGCTCTCCGTTTCCATAGAAGAAAACCGTCGGCTGGAAAAAGAGGCTCAGGCAGAGCAACCCCAGAATCAGCAAATATCCGTAAAAGTAAATCCGATTTTTTATCATCATCCCATAAAAACAGCGGACACCTGCAGTTCATCCAGGCATCCGCTTCTCTTCCCCAACAGATACGACCTACTCCTTGAAGAACTTCTCCGCACCGGCATTCATCGGGATCGGCATTCCTTCCGTCGCTGTCTCCTTCGCGATGAGCTTGCCTACCGAGTGAGCGGCCTGGATACGATCGAGATTCGAGAAAATGGCCTTCGTGATATCATAGCCAAGCTTCTCGTCCACATTTTTGGATGACACAAGCATCGCCATGACCGAAACCGAAGGAACAACCTCATCAAATCCCTGATAGGTGCCTGCTGGAATCAGCGTCTTGGTATAGAACGGATACTTCGCAATCAGGGCATCCGCCTGATCTTCTTCCACCGGAAGCAGACGCACCTTGTTCTGGGAGGCAATATCCTGCACGGATGCCGTCGGATAGCCCGCTGTCAGGAATGCAGCGTCCACATTGCCGTCTTTCAGTGCGCTGGCGCCTTCGGCAAAGGAAAGATACTGCACCGTGACATCGTCGTAAGTGATGCCATAGGCTTCCAAAATCTGCCGCGCATTTGCCTCGGCTCCGCTGCCCGCGGCGCCGACTGCCACGCGCTTGCCCTTGAGATCTGCAATGCTCCGGATGCCGGACTTGTCCAGCGTCACGAACTGG
>CALGGN010000138.1 GCA_937915915.1 uncultured Selenomonas sp.
CATGACAGGAAAAGACTCGGCAAGGGCAAAAGGGAATTAATCAGTGTTTCCTTTATCAAAGGTCAATATCAATAGGCAGATGGACTGATTTCTGCCATTTCCTTTTTCCTCAGAATCCCGCCAAGCTGTGTCACGACCATGCCGACTGCCATGAGGATGCAGCCGAAGATCTCGCGCCCCGACATGGCCTCGCCCAGAATTGCCCATCCTGCCAATGCGCCGAAAATTGCCTCAAAGCTCATAAGAATCGCCGCATGCGCTGGTTCCGCGTATTTCTGGCCCATGATCTGCAAAGTGAACGCAACGCCTGCCGACATCACGCCGCCATACAAAATCGCAACGTAAGCATCCAGAATCGGCTGCCATGCGATTTCCTCAAATCCCAGCGCCGCAAAGAAACTGAACAGCATGCATACGCCGATTTGGCCGACCGACAGCTCTACCACATCCGCCCTGCCTGCAAAGTGGTCAATGAACAGGATATGAAATGTCCAGAAGAGCGCCGACACCAGCACGATCGCATCCCCCATGGAGAGCGAGAGGTCGCCGTGCACGGCCAGAAAAAAAAGCCCTGTCACCGCCATGACCGCGCCCAGCCAGTTTTCCGCATGAATGGTTCGATGCAGGAACACTGCAAAAAGCGGCACAAGAATGATATACAGACAGGTGATGAATGCCGTCTTTCCCGCTGTCGTATAAAGCAGCGCCACTTGCTGCAGGGAACTGGCAATGAACATGATGCAGCCGGCTCCAAGCCCCGCTTTCCAGCCGCTGTGATAGGAACCATCCGCCCTTGCCTGCTCGCGCTTCCGGTGCAAAAAGCCCCAAAGCACGAGCAAGGACAAAAAGCCAAGCGCAAAGCGTGCCGCCGCATAGGTGAAGGGCCCCAGTTCATCCATACCCACCATCTGGGCCACGAATGTCGTCCCCCAGATAAACGCCGCCATCAGCAGCATCAAAGTCCCCTTGAATCGTTGCAACATAGCCTGACCATCCTCACATCAAAAATCATCTGGATTGGATTATATCACGAGCGTACATGGTCAGCAAGGAAAGAAAGCATCGCAACGGTAGGATTTTTCAATTCCACGTCGAATAAGAACAGCATGTAAGCAGAAGTCCATCCCTATTCACAGAAAGCGGTGTAAAAAGTGGAACTATGCATGGGGGATATCATATATGTCGATCGCGGAGCATACAAGCACTACGGAATCTATGCTGGCGAGGGAAACGTGATCCACTATACCAAGAACGGAACGAATGACTATCGCAACGGCGAAATCCGCGAAACCCCATTGGAGATGTTTGCGCAAAAGGATGTCCTGTACCGGATACCCTTCCCAGATACAATGGGCGCTGCCGCCCCGCAGCAGGAAACAGACTTGGCAGGAACGGCGGTCGCAGAGGGCTCTGCGGAACCTGCAGAGCCGGTATCGGAGGAAAGGGAATTCTTGGAGCTCCTGCACGAGGCATGGGGACAGGCAATGCTGCCGAGGGGAAAAATGCCGAAAGTATACTCTCCTCAGGAGACAGTAGCCCGGGCAAGAAGCAAAATCGGAACCAAAGGCTATCATCTCATGTTTTCCAACTGCGAGCATTTCGCCATCTGGTGCAAGACCGGCATCTTCGAATCGACACAGATGCATGGGCCTTGGAATATTCTGGCATCTGCCTCTGTATTCCTGAAGTGGAATCTGTCAAAAAAATTATCGCGTATCAGACGATAACAGCTCCATATACCGATTCACGCCACACTCATTCCTCCAAAAGCCGCCGGAAATCATCGATCAAAACGCAGTTTACCTCTTTGCATTGGCAAAGCCTCTTGTCATTGGTCAGGAAAACATCGCAGTCCGCATAGCTTGCCGATGCCAGTTGCAGGGAATCCATTCCTTTCACTCCGGGATATTGGGCTCGCAATTTGGCTGACTGCTCCGCTATCCCCACATCAATCGTCAAAATGCGAATCTCGGCATCCGCCACGAAGGAGAAAAAAGACCTCGCTTGATCCATTTTATCCTGTCGATAGGGAACAACCAAATATTCTGCGGCGGTGATGACAGACGTAGCCATCTTCACATCGTTTTCGTGCAAATAGGTGACAATATGTTCCATTGCCGCCGTGTAAGGTGTATCGCCATCCAGCAAATACACCAAGGGAGCCGTATCAAGAAACACACACTTAAAATCTGTCATTTTCCCGTAGCTCCTTCACATAGTCCTGGGCATCCATCGAGATGCCATATTTTCCGACTCTGTATTTTGAGAAATCCAGTGGCTGCTTCTTTGGCTTTTCCTCCAAGATAGTCACTATCACCCGTTGTCCGTACGCAAGAGGAACGCTTTCCTCCAAAACAATTTGCGCACCGTCATAATATCCCTGTACCGTCATGAGCATACAAATCCCCCCTTTTGGCTATTTCCTCACAACTTCCTTTTCATGGCAGGAAGATTCCCTGCTGTCCCGAAACTATCTCGGTTCCGTCCGCCTCGGACAAGGCTTTGCCATCCAGTGCCGCCTCTGCAAGCTCCTCCCCTGCATACCTGAGTTTCAGGGAAAAATAAGGCCGCCCCTCCTCCAGCAGGTGAAAGAAGATCTTGTCCCCCTCCCACACCGGCAGGTCATAAACAGCAGCCTTGTCCACCCATTCCAGCGTGCCCTCACTGCAGTCGGCCATGCCCCCCTCAAATCCGGATGCGGTGTAGAGGAACATATACTCCGTCTGCCATCGGTCAGAAATGAAAGTGATGATGCCCCGCTGCCTGTAACCGGTCAGCGTCAGCCCCGTCTCCTCCTTCACCTCCCGCAGCAGGCACTCCTCCGGGCTTTCATCCGCCTCAAAGTGTCCCCCTACGCCCACCCACTTGTCCTGATTGATATCATGTTCTTTCTTCACCCTGTGCATCATGAGATACTTACCGTCCTTCTCAATGTAGCAAAGGGTGGTCAGATTACTCTTGGGCATGGACCTATCCTCCTGATAAAAAACTTTTTCTTCAGTTCCGGCACACGACGCGGATGTCGCAGAGATAAAACTCTGACAGCCGTTTGCCGCGCATATCCCCTCTTCCCAAAATTCTGCATCGAAGGCGGAAATCCTGCCGCAGAATGTGACTAGCTGACCATAAAACAAGCCTGCCGGCGCACAGGAGCCGACAGGCTTGTTTTTCAAAGGGTTACAATTTCAAAGGCCCATAAATTTTCACCTGAATCCGTGAAACTCGAACACTGTCCGTCCCCCTTTGGGGGCGGGGGACCGCCATCGGCGGTGGTGGGGGGACAATGTGTCAATGAATGCAGTCTCCTACCGTAAAATCGTCACCCCCACCACCATCTTCGATGGTTCCCCGCCCCCAAGGGGGCGGACATAGCAAGTACATCATACATCCATCCAGTTTCACGGATTCAGGTTTTCATCAAAGATCATCAAATCATATTCTTCTGGTAGGCATCGTAAAGCGCCTTGAGCTCCTCGATGCGATCATACATCTCCACCTGCAGACCCGATGCCGTTGCATAGTCTCCGGAATTCAGCGCATTGATCAGAAGCGTGAACAGGGATTTCTCATCAATGCTGTCCTTCGCGAGGTAAGTGCGGATGCCGTTGATTTTGTTCCAGTTATAGGAATCCTGGTCCGTCACAAAGGAGGACTTGATCTCCTTCGCCTTGCGCACGATATCCCGATTTTCCGGGATGATACGGCTGATCAGCTCCGTCTTCCAGCGAATCAGCGCGCCGTCACGGAACGCGTGGATGATCTGGTCACGCATGGCGCCGCCTGCCGTGAGGACCGCCTTCTTCTCAGGATATCTCTCAAAATTCTCCATATTTTCCCAGACAGTCGCGGGGGGCGCACCGAACAGACGATTGCGTTCCTCCTCCGTATAGTCCTCGAACACATCTTCCTCGCTGCGATAGGCACGATCCTTTTCCAGATAGAATCCATCCTCGCCCGCCTGCTTGGAAAGCTCCGCCAGCAGCTCATCCGTCGTATGCGTGACGGTCCCCTTGATGCCGTCCAGCACTGCCGAATAGATGGCGGCCAGCACCAGATAGGTATTCGTATACGGATTGCAGGCGCGCAGCTCGAAACGGGTCGCGAAGGGATTGTTGATGTCGCGGATCAAGCCCGCCAGGATTGTGCGATTGCGGGACGGAATCTTCGGCGAATGCCCCAGGGACGTCACGATGCAGACAGGCGCCTCGAAGCCGGGCTTCAAGCGGTTCAAGGAATCATTGGTCGCAGAGACAAAGGGATTGATGACCTCATAATTTTTCAAGAGGCCCATGATGGCGCCATAGCCCAGAGCGCTCATGAAGTCCTTCGTAGGCTCCTTCGCCGCAAATACATTGTGCAGCTTTCCGTCCTTCGTGCGGACCGCCATGCCGATATGCGTATGCTCGCCGTTGCCCGCCAGCCCGATCATCGGCTTTGCCTTGAAGCTGACCTCCAGACCGTTGCCGCGGAAAATCTCGCGCACCACCGTGCGCACGAACATTTCGTTATCCGCCGCCTGCACTGCATCCGCAAAGCGCCAGTCGATTTCCAGCTGCTCGCAGACATGGGTCATGCGCCCGCTTTCATCGATCTGCGCCTTGAGGCCGCCCACCTCCTTGTGGCCCATCTCCACGCCGAAACCGTATTTGTCAAGCTCCAGCACGCACTGCTCCAGCGCACAGCGCACCGCACCGTGCGTGCGCTCCCAATACTGCTCCTGCATGACCTGAGACGCGCTCATTTCCTCGATTGCCGCTTCCTCCAACGGTGTCTTCACCCAGAATTCCAGCTCCGTCGCGGAGGTGAACTCCACATCCGTCACGTCCGCGCCGTTCACATCCAGTCCCGAGATGCTCGGATGCGCATGGAAGATATCCAGCAATTCTTTTTTAACATAGGCAAGCGTATCTGTCAATACCGAACGGGAGTCCACACGTTTGCCCTCATGGATCAGAAAGGACGGGATCCGCAAGGTACCGATCGGGCGATTCGTCTCCTCATCGTAATGCTCGAAATTATAGTCCACGAACCACTTGACGTTGGGATCGATCGGCATATCCACCTTCGCATTGTTCAGCGTCGCAATGCCTGACAGCACCACGGAAGACCCATCCGTCTGGACCGCACGGCCTGCATAGAAATCGTCCATATCCTTCAGGAAGAGCCGCACGGGGATCTTTTCATCCGTATCATTCCCCGCCATGTCGATGCCGACCAGTGAAACGAACTTGATCTCAGGATGCTCCCGGAGCATCTTCGCAATGTCTTCCTTTGATGAATTTGCGGGAATCACATACAGTAAATCTGCCATTTCAACCACCCTTTTCTTAGTCATTGCAAACACAATAAAAGCCACGCAAAAATGTCCGACAGAATCCTCCTCCACTCGGTCATCCTCGCATGGCTCCGTTGCCAAAAACATATGCCTTTCTTCAACGGAACTTATCATAACACATCTCTCCGGCAAAGTCCAGTCTTTTGCTTATGTATACATGGATTCTCTTTCACCTCATGGATTCCCTCTCCTGCGGAATGAAAAAATACGAGATACCTTCTGCGAGCCTGCGCGAAAGAGCTTTTGAAAGATATTCGAGAACTTTAACGAAGTTCTGACATTTCAATTTTCAAACTCTTCCGTTATAATGGATATGATATGGTGGGCGTAAGGTCTACGCCCTCGATTGCCATCTCTGAGCAAGGAACCTGAAATTTACCTTTGAACGGTTCCTGATGGTGGCAGTGCCGGTTCCGGTTCTCTATATTTTAGGAGGTCGTCATATGAAAAAGTTTGTTTGCACCGTTTGCGGCTATGTGTTTGAGGGAGATGCCCCTCCCGAAGCGTGCCCCATCTGCAAGGCTCCTGCCTCAAAGTTCAAAGAGCAGAGCGGGGAGCTCGTCTTTGCCGATGAGCATGTGGTAGGCGTGGCAAAGGGCGTAGATGAAAGAATCATCGAGGGGCTGCGCCAGAACTTCACGGGCGAATGCTCGGAGGTCGGCATGTACCTTGCGATGAGCCGCGTCGCGGACCGCGAAGGGTATCCCGAGATTGCCGAGGCCTTCAAGCGCTACGCCTTCGAAGAGGCGGAGCATGCCGCCAAGTTCGCGGAGCTGCTTGGGGAAGTGCTCACCGATTCCACCAAGAAGAATCTGGAAATGCGCATCGACGCGGAGCATGGCGCCTGCGCCGGCAAGAAAGAGCTTGCCGTCCTTGCAAAGAAGCTGGATCTGGATGCCATCCACGATACCGTGCATGAGATGGCAAAGGATGAGGCCCGCCACGGCTGCGGATTCAAGGGTCTCCATGACCGTTATTTCGGCAAATAATCCAATCATCAACAATCGAGAGGTCGGCTGGTCATTATTTGACCAGCCGACCTCTCGCATCACCGTGCCTACCGTTCGATTCGTTTGCTCCAACTTGCAGATAATAGTCCGTCTTTGGCATATAGCCGAGGCGGGCTATTTCTTTGTTGGTAAGCACAGAATTCAGCAT